>NZ_VMKU01000060.1:0-30760 GCF_013276315.1 Streptococcus sp. 2741
ACGAAGTCAGTAACCATATCTACGGCAAGGCAAAGCTGACGTGGTTTGAAGAGATTTTCGAAGAGTATTAACTTTGAGATTGTAGCTGGAGAGGCTGTACCTGCAATATGTGTCTGTCAAGTTTAGTGACGTAGATAGTAGAATAAAGATGAGAAGGCATAGAGAGAAGATAAATCAGCCTCAGCAGGTATCTGGAAAATTTGATTCTATAGAGAAGACTTTTGTTACAAACTCAATATACTATCAATAAATAATATCATAGAAGCAACAATAATTAAAATTTCACCTATTTGCATCATTCTATTTCGAACTTTAAATATATGTTCTATCAAAAATACTTGGATCACACACATTATAGGAATGAAAGTTTTTGAAATTGAAAAATATCCCAATAAATAAACTATAAACAACAAAAATAGAACTATGTTATATTTCTTATTCAAAACATTCCTCCCTATATATTTTTGATTACCAATCTTAATCATTTACAACTACATTCTAACAAACTATAAAAGCGTTTGTCGAATTGAATTTATCAAGCAAGCGACCAACTAGCTCATCTTTTTTCTATTTCTGCCAATATGCGTGACAGGTAGTAATGATAGCCAAAAATAGCAAGAGCAAGCAAGAGGATAAGAACTCCTACTCCCAAGCTGATGGCAAGGACAGGGACGAGAGACCGAACCAAGAATAAGCTCCCTATTACAAGGGCCATTAAGATTGCACTATAAATAAAAATCAAAACTATTGCTACTATACGATTTGAACGGTTTACCAGGTCCGTAATGCTACTCCAATTGGTTGACAGATTTTTCACGTCCTTAAAGTAATTGTGGCAAGAAAGGATGACACTGGCAAGGATCCATGCCACAAGGAGGTAAATCATCGAAAGGATGGGCAAGCCTAGATATAGAGAAAGTCCAAATAAAGTCAGAACTGGTAAAAAGGACTGGACAGCAAATATAATCCAAAATTTCACTTTCACATAACAAGCAAAATCAAAGGGTAAACTCTTAAGAAAATCAACATTTTCTCTCTCCAAGGACAAGGCAATTGAATGTAGGCTGGTGATATTGTTATTGACAACTGCTATAAACACTCCTACAAAAAACAAGGGTAACCAGTATGGAGGATGAATGTCTGGAACTATCTGAGAATCTCGGATTTTGGAAATCAGACCGATCATCATGAGATAAGGAAGGAAAGCACTTGTAAAAAGCACTGTAATCACGCCAGTCCCCTGTCCCAAGAGGGTGAGGTGGTAGCGTAAAACCATACGGAAAAATCCCTTTTTAGTAGTTGAAATTCTCTCCTTACTGCGACGTTCTTTCTTGACCTTCTCCTCACTGTTAAGCAGAATCACGTCATAAAAACGAGGAAAAACCTTCTTTTTGCTCAAGTAAAGCACGAAGACAGTTAGTCCTATCCAAGCGAGCAGACCCAGGATGGCTTCTGTCGAAAAAGGCTCCACTGCTATTTTGTAAAAGAGATGAATAGGATAAAGGAGAAATGGAATGTCTCTAACTTTGTCAACAATACGTCCAGAAGTCGACTGTAGAAAGAAGACATATATTAAAGGTATGAGAACTCCTATCCCAATCATCACATTCGAAAAAATAGACTGATACTTTCTGAAGACCCTAGTCTGAGCCAAGAAATGTACTGCCACTACCATCACTAAAGTAACAGAGACAAATAATAAGGCCAAGGACAGTAGCATCAAAGGCAAGCCCAGCCAAAGAGAAGGTGCTAGCCTAATATAGAGGACTAGAAAATAAGCTAGGATTGGTACAATTCCAGTTAGAGCTGGCAAGAGAACAGACAGTCCTTTAGCAATTATAATCTCTGATTCTTTAAAGACATAGGGTCTATACGATACCAAATCCTTACTCTCATAAAAGACATTATAAAAGGCCGTTAAAGAAGTTGAAAAGGCAACCACTAGTAAAATAGTAACCATGAAACTAAAATAAACAGGCATTTCTTCAAAAGGAAAATGAATGGCTATATTACTTAAAAAAAGAGCATCAAGAGGCTAGAAAAAATGTAAGAACTTAGAACTCTAGCGGAAACATTTACTTTTTTCCCAGGATTCTTAGCCTGCTTCTTTCGTAGGTTAGCCAGATTAGCTTCTTGAGATGAATAAAGGATATTGATATCAACTAATTTTTTAATGACCTTGAAACGCATCTGAAACCTCCTCTTTTCTACCAGCAAGGCTAAGATAGATACTTTCTAAAGACTGGTCTGGATGGTCTTTTCTCAAGTCCTCTACGCTACCACAATAAATCAAATGTCCCTTTTTCAAAATGGCAATCCGATCACAAACTTGCTCAGCTACCTCTAGGACATGGGTTGAAAACAAGACTGTCTTGCCTTTTTGTGCATGTTCCTTCATCATTTGCTTCAAATCAAAGGCAGCCTGGGGATCCAAACCTGTCAAGGGTTCGTCCAAGACCCAAATATCGGGATCAGACAAGAGTGCCCCAATGACAAAGACTTTTTGACGCATTCCGTGAGAAAGGGTTTCAATAACCTGATAACGATTTTCAGCAAAATCAAAAACGTTCAATAGCCTAGCTAGATTAGCCTCCAAGTCAGAGCTAGTCAGACCATAGGATGAAGCAATCAATTCCCAAAATTCATTGGCCGTTAAACGTAAAAATAAGTCAGGCGAGTCTGCTACGTAGCCAATCTTTCGTTTAATAGCCAAGCGATTTTCCGATAACTCCTGACCATCTACCAAAATACGACCACTGCTGGGCGAAATGATACTGACTAGGGATTTTATGGTGGTCGATTTCCCAGCACCATTATGGCCAATCAAGCCCATAATCTCCCCATTTTCAATCTGCAAATTGAGATTGCTCAAAGCCTCTTTATCACCATACAACTTACTAACATTTTGAAATTCAATCATGGGATGACTCCTATCTTTATCTATATCACATACTATTATACTAGCACTTTGATACAAAAAAATCAACACTTTATTTTAAGTAGATACAATAGTTTCCTTCTATTCTTACGCAAACGTTTGCGCCAAGAGATACTTTATGATAGAATAAAGAACAAGATTGACAAGTAAGAGGAAACATCATGCAAAATCAAACACTCATGCAATACTTTGAATGGTATCTGCCCCACGACGGTCAGCACTGGACGCGTCTGGCTGAAGATGCTCCACACCTAGCTGATCTCGGTATCAGCCATGTCTGGATGCCACCAGCTTTCAAGGCTACCAATGAAAAAGATGTCGGCTATGGGGTCTATGACTTATTCGACTTAGGAGAGTTTAACCAAAAAGGAACTGTCCGCACCAAGTATGGTTTTAAAGAAGACTATCTTCAAGCTATTCAAGCTCTAAAAGCACAGGGAATTCAACCTATGGCTGATGTAGTTCTCAACCACAAGGCTGCTGCCGATCACAGGGAAGCCTTTCAGGTTATTGAGGTGGATCCTGTTGACCGTACAGTCGAACTCGGAGAACCCTTCATCATCAACGGCTGGACTAGCTTTACCTTCGATGGTCGCCAAGATACCTATAATGACTTCCACTGGCACTGGTACCACTTCACCGGTACAGACTATGATGCCAAACGCCGAAAGTCTGGGATTTATCTGATTCAAGGGGATAACAAGGGCTGGGCTAACGAGGAATTGGTCGATAACGAAAACGGTAACTACGACTACCTCATGTATGCTGATCTAGACTTTAAACATCCTGAAGTCATCCAAAATATCTATGACTGGGCTGACTGGTTCATGGAGACGACTGGTGTAGCTGGTTTCCGCTTGGATGCCGTTAAGCACATTGATTCTTTCTTTATGCGCAATTTTATCCGTGATATAAAGGAAAAATACGGTGACGATTTCTACGTTTTTGGTGAATTTTGGAACCCAGACAAGGAAGCCAACCTAGACTATCTTGAAAAAACGGAAGAACGATTCGATCTTGTCGATGTTCGTCTCCACCAGAATCTCTTTGATGCTAGTCGAGCAGGTTCCAACTACGATCTTCGTAGCATTTTCACAGATAGCTTGGTTGAACTCAAACCTGACAAGGCTGTGACTTTTGTCGACAACCACGATACACAACGAGGTCAGGCTCTTGAGTCTACCGTTGAAGAATGGTTCAAACCAGCAGCCTATGCCCTCATTCTGTTACGCCAAAATGGCCTTCCATGTGTCTTTTACGGCGACTACTATGGGATTTCAGGGCAATATGCTCAACAAGATTTCAAAGAAGTCCTTGACCGTCTCCTAGCCATCCGAAAAGATTTGGCCTATGGAGAGCAAACAGACTACTTTGATGACGCAAACTGTATCGGTTGGGTACGTTCAGGTGCTGAACATCAATCCCCAATCGCAGTCCTTATCTCAAATAACCAAGAAAACAGCAAGTCAATGTTTGTCGGCCAAGAATGGGCTAACCAAACTTTCATAGACTTACTTGGAAACCACCAAAGTCATGTTACAATCGATGAGGAAGGTTATGGACAATTCCCAGTCTCAGCTAGATCCGTAAGTGTCTGGGCAGTCAATACCATCTAATAGTTCATAATAACCAAGCCAGGTCCAATCGGATTTGGCTTTTTTGCATTCACAAAAAGACCTACCCAAATGGATAGATCTTTACTCAATTACAATTTACCTGCTACTGCATCCAACAATTCTTGGATTTTAGCTTGGTTGCTTCCTCCTGCCATGGCCATGTCTGGTTTACCACCACCACGTCCATCAACGATTGGTGCTAATTCTTTGACAAGGTTTCCTGCATGAAGGTCTTTTGTCTTGCTTGCTACAAGGACATTGACTTTATCACCAATAGCGGCAACTAGGACAAGAAGATCAGAGTAGTCTTTTTGTTTCCAGTTATCTGCAAAAGTACGAAGGGCACCAGCATCAGATACAGACACTTGACTAGCAATGTAACGGTGACCGTTGACTTCCTTAACATCCTTGAAGATGTCGCCTGCGGCTGCAGCTGCGGCCTTTTCTTTCAATTCAGCATTTTCTTTTTGCAATTGACGAAGTTGTTCTTGAAGTCCTTCTACCTTGTGAGGTACTTCTTTAAGTTGAGGTGCTTTAAGAGTTGCTGCGACTGCTTTAAGAGCATCTTCTTGTTCACGGTAGGCTTCAAAGGCTTCCTTACCAGTCACTGCCAAGATACGGCGAGTTCCTGATCCAATCCCTTCTTCTTTGACAATCTTGAAGAGGCCAATTTCAGAAGTGTTGCCAACGTGGGTACCACCACAAAGCTCGATAGAGTAGTCACCGATAGTAACAACACGGACTTCTTTACCGTATTTCTCACCAAAGAGGGCCATAGCTCCCATTTCTTTGGCAGTGTCAATATCCGTTTCAACTGTCTTCACTTCAAGAGCTTCCCAGATTTTCTCGTTGACTTGCTGTTCAATCGCGCGCAATTCTTCAGCAGTCACTGCTTGGAAGTGGGTAAAGTCAAAGCGAAGGAATTCAACTTCGTTAAGAGATCCTGCTTGTGTCGCGTGGTTTCCAAGGATATTGTGAAGGGCAGCGTGAAGCAAGTGAGTCGCAGTGTGGTTTTTCATGACACGGTGACGGCGATTGCTATCAATTGCCAAGGTATATTCTTGGTTCAAGGCAAGCGGTGCAAGGACTTCAACTGTATGAAGGGCTTGACCATTTGGGGCTTTCTGAACATTGGTCACAGTAGCCACAACCTTACCTGACTCATCCAAGATTTGTCCGTGGTCAGCTACCTGTCCACCCATTTCAGCATAAAATGACGTTTCCGCAAAGATAAGAGAGGCAGTTCCTTCTGAAACAGCTTCTACTTCTGCATTGTCCGCCACGATAGCTACCAATTTAGAAGACAATTGGCTAGCATTGTAGTTGAAGACACTTTCTACAGTGATGTTTTGAAGAGTTTCATTTTGCATACCCATTGAGCCACCCTTGACAGCTGACGCACGCGCGCGTTCTTGCTGTTCTTTCATGGCTGCTTCAAAACCTTCACGGTCCACAGTCATACCAGCTTCTTCAGCAATTTCTTCAGTCAATTCAACTGGGAATCCATAAGTATCATAGAGTTTGAATACATCTGAACCAGCGATGACCGATTGACCTTTTTCTTTCAAGTCAGCTACAATGCTTTGGGCAAAGTGTTGACCTGAGTGTAGGGTACGAGCAAATGACTCTTCCTCGCTCTTAACGATTTTTTCAATAAAGTCACGTTTTTCAAGCACTTCTGGGTAGTAGCTTTCCATGATTTTTCCAACAGTTGGAACGAGTTTATAAAGGAAAGGCTCGTTGATGCCCAATTTTTGACCATGCATAGAGGCACGACGAAGGAGACGACGAAGGACATAACCACGACCTTCATTTCCTGGAAGGGCACCATCACCGATGGCAAATGACAAAGAACGGATGTGGTCAGCGATAACCTTAAAGCTCATGTTATCGCCATCTTGGTCATAGACCTTACCAGACAATTTCTCCACTTCACGAATGATCGGCATGAATAGGTCCGTTTCAAAGTTGGTCTTAGCCCCTTGGATAACCGCCACCAAACGCTCCAAACCAGCGCCCGTATCAATGTTCTTGTGTGGCAATTCCTTGTATTCGCTACGAGGAACAGCAGGGTCTGCGTTAAATTGTGACAATACGATGTTCCAGATTTCGATATAACGGTCATTTTCGATATCTTCTGCAAGCAGGCGAAGACCGATATTTTCTGGGTCAAAAGCCTCTCCACGGTCAAAGAAAATCTCTGTATCTGGTCCAGAGGGTCCCGCACCAATTTCCCAGAAGTTATCTTCGATTGGAATCAAGTGACTTGGATCCACTCCCACTTCAATCCAGCGGTTGTAAGAATCCTTATCGTCTGGATAGTAGGTCATGTAAAGTTTTTCAGCTGGGAAGTCAAACCACTCAGGGCTTGTCAAAAGCTCATAAGCCCAAGTGATAGCTTCATCACGGAAGTAATCCCCGATTGAGAAGTTACCCAACATTTCAAACATGGTATGGTGACGCGCAGTCTTTCCTACGTTTTCAATGTCGTTGGTACGGATAGCCTTTTGGGCATTGGTAATACGTGGATTTTCAGGAATGATGGTCCCATCAAAGTATTTCTTAAGGGTTGCTACCCCAGAGTTGATCCACAAAAGTGTTGGGTCATTTACAGGAACCAAGCTAACTGATGGTTCTACAGAGTGACCTTTGGTCGCCCAGAAGTCAAGCCACATTTGGCGTACTTGTGCACTAGATAGTTGTTTCATATTGTCTCCTTATTTACTTGTTTAATGTGATTGGCTTTCCAGCATTTCCACATAGTCAATCGCGACACAGAGGGAAATGACTAGGTCTGCATAAGTGTCCTCAAGAACCGTTACGGTATAGGTAGAGGTCAGATGGAAGAGTTCCTTCTTAATTTCTGCAATCATCTGATCACGATCATCCAGCAATTTGAAATTCAAGTCCCAGATATTGCCCTCAATACGAAGACCCAGATTATCAAACTCATACTTATTTCGCCAGAAGGTCAACTTCTTACGAATAACGAAATTTGAACCGTCCCTAAGCTGAATCTCGAAACGTGGAAGCAAGGTCAAGATTTCTTTACTGATCTGACTGACTTGTTCACCATTAACATCATAGATGGTAAAGGTTTTAGGAATCTTAAAGAATGATCCCTCCACCTGATAGGCGATTTCTCCCCTGTCATCCTTGATAGCGAAGCGTTCGCCTCCAAGACGAAACTTTTGTTTGACAAGAAATGTTTTCATCAACACCTCCAAAAACTAAAAGACAAGCTCATATCACGAAGGGCGAAAAACCGCGGTACCACCTTCATTCAATGAACTTGTCATTCTCTTATTCTTATGCAATTGTTAAATTGAGTAGCATGACTTTCTAGCTTAGATGGCTCGCAGCACCGCCATTTCTCTGGACTAAGACAAGTGAAAATCAATTCTCAACTTTCTTATTATAACGTTTTTTTAAGCTTGCGTCAACTGGAAATGATCTTAACTAATAGCACTTTTATTCTAATACATCTCAGAAGGCTCTATTTTGCCTTCTAACACTGTTTAATAGGTTTCCCCTATACTCATACGTTTCCACTCAGAAAACTCTACCTTGAACAATTCTGGAGCTTTTGTAGTCTTATCATACACCACAATATAGTAACCTTTTTTATTCCAGAACTTACCCAAAATCTCAGCGTCTTCCAGTTCAGCCTCATAGTCTAACATCTCATATCGTTGTGTCTCTTTGGCTGTTTCTACCTTTTTACCTATTTGTTGCTCTGTTTCTATTTCATTACTTCTTTGAGTTCCTAAGATATAACCCCCAAAGCTTACCCAAAAGAAGATAAAAACCATAAATACAATTGTAGCATATTTCAATAATTTCAGTTCTTTCATTTTCCTATTATTCCTTTTAGTTTAATCAGTCTAAAATATTTTGTGTTCTCTAAATATTAAATAATCTTATAAATAGTGTCTTTCTTTATTTGAATCTAATTTCAAATCCAATTTTTTCAATCACTTCTTGGATTTCATCTAGCGATACTAAAAACCATTCTTTAGGAACAAAGCTCTCTCCATTTGGTGCTATTAATTCTATGTCTAACTGTTTGTCTGCAAAATAATGATGAAGAGTCGTTTCTAATTTTAGAGCGCTGAAATTCTGAACCTCAAAACTAGCTACTAAACGGACAGGAGCATAAAGATAGGTTCCTTCTTTTTCTGCATTTGCTAACCGTTTTTCAATTTGATCCTGTGTAAAACCGATTTTATAGAGATTACGGATGTTAGCAATTTGAGGATTGCTACTCAAGGATTTCACTACATAGATATATCCAGTTGTAATGCGTTCACTCGGACTAATGCCAGTCATCACATCTTCTATCAATTCTGTTACCATTCGTCCATGTCGGGTTCTATCGTGTAAATTTGAGACAAAAGAACGGAGTAAGGCCTTCTTATTTTCTGTACCATTTTCATATACGAGATGAAGTTCAGCGTTTGTATAGCCATTCTTGTCAGTGAAGTCTTCTCCTTTAGAAGCAACATAAACCATTACTCCATTATCAACATAGAACATACCAGGTTTAATTTCTTTTTCTTTTATTACATCAGAATTTCTGACTTGACGGCGACCTTCACTAATTTCATCATGAACACGAGTAAATAATCCTTGATAATCTTCAAAATTGCCCATCCGTTTACGTGTTCGTATTTTATCACGCGCTTGAATCGTTCGTTTATAACGTGAGACATCAAATAACGATTTTTCAGCACTATTTACCGACTCAAACAATTCATCTGATAAAATATCTGTTAAACTAGCAGGACTTGAAATAGGGGTCTCGGACTCAACGATATCTATTTTTAGTAGCCCAAATTCATCATAAGGTTCTAACTTTCGGATGCTATCAGGAGATTTTCTAATACCATTCAATCGAGAAAATAAACTGCGTTCTTTAATATTTCTAGACTTTTGTGGCTCTTGCCCATTATTTTCTCTCACCCAATCTATAATTTCTAAAAATTTCTCTACTTCATGATCTGTAACTATTTTTTTCTTAGGTTTTAAAGGAGCTATTAAATGTTCAAAATCAGAATCGTTAAATATGTCATTTAAGTTTTTAAAATCAGTCATTACCACTCTCCATCTTCAGCTTCATCTGAGACAATTGTAACAAAGCATAAGCAAGTCTCTGTTCGTACTTATCATGACTTGATTTATCTGGATGACGACCATTTTCATTTAAAAACTGCTTAATTTGAGGATAAAGAATTAACAGTTCTTCTTCAGAAAACTCCATCTTCTGACCATCCATATAATCTTGTATTAGACGCAAAGTCGGAGCATCAATTTCACGTGATATAACTTCGTAAGCTCTCTGGAAAGGATTAATCTGATCAATCAAATCAATGGATAAGTCATCAATATTCACAAATTTATCTGCCATTTTTAGAAAGTCTGTTTGCCCTACTCCCTCTTTCCGTTCAGCTGATTGAACTACCGATTGACTAATAAACTGTTGACGAACTTCTTCAACTTCAGCCCCACTTAAGTCAGGATAGATTTGTTTAATGATGGCTGGAATCATTTGCTTATTAATGACTTCTGCATCCGTTCCCGCAGCAATTGCAGTTTGGATACGCGGTTCTTGCAATATACTAGCACGTAAGTCATTCAAATCATTTTCTATGATATCCTTTGTTCTTTGAGTGCTAGGCTCTTTTAAGCCTTTCACAAACATTTCGGCACCAGAAGATTTCTGGTCTTCTCGATCTTTTCGTTTGAACTTAAAATTTGGTGCTAAAACAGACTCCATCAATAGGCTAGCTGTAATAACCTTCATAACATTATTCACAGCAAAGAAAACTTCATCATCTTGAGCATCTGGTTGAGAAATGAGATTGGTAAATTGAGCATGTGACTTATTGGAACTATCCCGTGTTACTCGACCTATAATCTGAACAATTTCTGTCAGCGACTGACGATAGCCAATCGTTAAAGCATACTCAGCATAAGGCCAGTCAAAACCTTCTTTAGCCATACCAAGTGCGATAATGATATCGAGATCATCTAAACTGGTCATCTTGTTTAGATAATCCTGTACTTTTTCACGCCCTTCTTCTGTGACAAGGTCAGCGACCTTCAATACACGACCTGTTTCCTCAGTAACCAACCATAATCCAGTCTTAGGGTCTGGAACGGCTTGCCCCAGTTCGTCTAAAATTCGGTCAACTTCATCATACTTATCCTTGGTTGATTCACCTGAGTTTACATTGGGAATATGAATAATAGTTTTCTTGCTTGTGTCCAGTACTTCGTGCAAAGCATCCGTGTAACGACCACGATAAAAGTTATAACCCATAGCAAAACTTTTCAGATATTTGTACCCCTCCAACTGTTCATAATAAGTATAGGATACCTTATCAAATTTTTGCTCATCTTCAGGTGCCAAAATAGGGACAGAATCTCCACGGAAGTAAGATCCTGTCATAGCCACTACATGAGCTGTTGAATTGGCTAATATGTTTCTCAAAGCATTCCCTAAAACTGAATTATCATCTTGAGATACATGATGAAATTCATCGATAGCTAAAAGAACATCATTAAAATCACTATCAGCCAGCTGTTCAAAGGCAAAACGCAAGGTGGCATGCGTACAGATTAGAACTCTATCGTCAGGCGACTCTGAATGCATAAAGTCTACAAACTGTTTTACCTTACTTTTGCTGGTTCCTTGTTCAGTCAAATTATTTTTTGGAAGCACTTCCCAGTCCCAGTAAAAACCATATTCAGTCAATTTTGTTGAACGAAAGGATTTTCCGATAGATCTTTCTGGGACTGCTATAATAGCTTTTTTCAGGCCTTGAGCATGTAGTTTATCAAGAGCAATAAACATCAGAGCTCTCGACTTACCAGAGGCAGGAGGAGCCTTAATCAATAAGTGTTGAGAAGTTCTCTTAGCATATACACGCGCCTGCATTTCACGCATTCCAAGTGCATTATTTGATTGACTAGCACCTGTACCATTGTAATTGATTTCAAATATATTTGAGGTCATTTCGCTTCCTTTTCTGTCATTTCTTTGTACAGATTCAATAAGACACTGAGCCTTTCTTCATCTGATTCAAAAGTTTTTTGCTGGTAGGCACGTTCTACGATACCATCAATTTTTTCATGTGCTTGGCGAAGACGTTCGTTCATCGGCTTATTGGCTCCACCGTACAATTCAGCCAAGGTTCCACCTTCTTCTTCTCGAACATCCAGCATTTCAAAAACAGCATCCTCAAGCATACTTTTCCGAGATTCCGAAAGTTCTGGAATTGGGAATGTATTATAGACCAACCCAGCTGAATAACGATAATCTGTCTTTAATTTACCACCAATTGAACGAAGCCAAACCATGTGCATTTTGGATTCTAAGATACCAAGAAGCCAGATAGGAGCATTGTAAATAACCATGGCAGAATCTGATACAATTGTGTCATCTTCAATAAATCCCATAGGTACATAAGTACGAGATTCTGATGATACACGTGGAACAATAATGGCTTGACAACCTTCTATATCGCCTTTTTCATATGCTTCGTCCCATTCACCTCGTTGTACAAATTTCCATGGTGTGGATGCAGTTTCTCTTGTTCCAGCAGCCTGAGAATTCAGGCGTTCTTGTCTTACATTTTCAAATAATTGATGGAATTCCTGGATCTTATCTAATTTAGTATATTCATCTTGATCAATCCAAATAGTATATCTAAAATTTCCATTGATATACTCATCTGCTCCAATATACTTTTTAAAATACACTTCAGTTTCAGGATATCTTTGAACTAATTTATTTTTATCATCATTTGTCAGTATTAGATATTTACTTCTTGGCATATTCCCAAAGACTATTTTTGGAAAATTATTTAACTTCTCTGCATCATTGTGATTAGATACAATAATATCATCTGCAAAAGTTAGGTAGGGATTTATATTCTTTCCATAACTTTCTCCCTTATCACTATATATAATTCTTTTCTTATCATTTTTATTTGAAAATCCAATAATCGTAACTGTAACCCCTGCATTATGGGCCGCGCTATTGTTCCATTTAAAAGATTGATACGCAAAGGAAATTTGACCATATCGTAGAAGAACACTCCACAAAATTGAAACTTGTTCACCTTGATTTATTGAATTTGTTGTTACAAAAGCATATTGAGCATTTTTACCATAAATAAGGTGAGTTGCCTTATAAAACCATCCCGAAATATAATCTAATTTTTTAGAAGAAATTTCTGAACAAATCACATTTTCCAGTTCCTTCTTTTGTTCCAAGGTCATTTTTTTAGAGCCTATATACGGCGGATTTCCAAATATATAAACTTCGTCATCTGCCTTGACATTCAACACAGTTTCCCATTCAATTCTTAGAGCATTCCCACAAACGATATTTCCAGCTTCTCTTAAGGGGAGTAGCCTTGGATGGACATCAGCAAGAGCTTCTTCCATTTCCACATTCATCTGGTGTTCTGCTACATACAAGGATAGCCTTGCTACTTCATGAGCGAAATCATCCAATTCAATTCCTGAAAACTGGGATAGAGAAATCTTAGATGCATCAGCAATCAATTCTCCTTGATAAACAGCTTTTTCATTCAAGGAGTCACGAATTTCACGCTGTTTGACTAAGATATTAATTTCTAAACGACGAAGTTCTTTATAGGTAATGATGAGGAAATTTCCAGAACCACAGGCAGGGTCTAAAAACTTGATAGAGGCCATACGAGTGAGTAAATCTTCTAACTTAGGTAAGATTTGTCGTAATTCCTTGCGACGATGTTCCTCGCTAAAGTCACCACCTCCTATATAGTAATCAGCTCGTTCTTCTAATTCCGTAAATGCTGCTCGTAAATTATCTAAAAATAGTGGTTTGATGACCTTCATAATATTGGGCACGCTAGTATAGTGCATACCCGATGTTGATCTCGCTTCTGCATTTGCCACGGTTTGAATCATTGAGCCCAAAATATCTGGATTGATTTCATTCCAGTTTAGCAATTCCCCTGCTTCAATGAGTAATTGACGAGTTCTTTTATTGAAAATAAGGTCATGATGTGGCTCTGAAAAAAGCTTACCATTTACATAGGGAAAATCTGATAACCACGACTCCAAATCCTGACGACTACATTCAGGCATATCTAAAACAGTAAATAACTTTCTAACACACTCATTTAAGTCAGAACCATCTTCGGATGTCCTCATCTTAATAACATTTGTGAAAGCTCCCTTGGAGATGATATTTGTATCTTCTGCAAATAGTAGAAAAAGAACACGGATCAAAAATAGATTAAATGATTTACCATCAGTTTCAGTGATGGCTAGTTCAGGATTGATAGAAATTAGTTCGTCATAAAGTTTGGTGAAACGCTCTGCCGCTTTTACATCAGCTGGATTTTCCTTATCATAATCAATCTTTTCAATACCATTCCAAGGTAAGAAGAAGTCACAATGGGCTGGTAAATCATTAAAAGAAATTGCAAGAGTCAGCCCTGTCTGTGTATCCTTTGCATATAATTCTTGAAAATCTGTTGTAATAATAAATCGAGATTTACGAACCTGACCCTCCAACTCTTTATCAATCTCAGTCAGAGCAAGTAATGGCTGATTTTCAACTTTACGAAAATACAATCTGTTTTTTATTATAAAATCATCAGTTGCCACTTTACTTGCTCTTGTTATAGTCGTTTTAGTAATGTCAAACAATGAAACAAAATCAATAATAAATGTCGATTTATTAAGATTTTCTACTAAAACCTTAGTTCTATCCTCAATCTCAGTGATATTTAATAACTTTTTAGCCATTAGATACCTCCAAGAAACGCAAAAAGCCTACTGAATTTTCAGTAGGTTTCAATATATATTTTTGCATTTTTTATTAGGTTATATATATATATGCATTTGCGTAGTCTGGCTCATTTTGAACTCCTTTGGAATTAAATTTTCAGAGATGCTATAAACAATACTAATAACTCTCTGCCTAAAACTATTATACCATAATTTCTATTTTTTCTAAAAAACGAACCAGCTTAACTGATTCGTCTTCTTACGTTTATCTCCTACTTCCGATACATTTTAAACTGTAGGAAGAGGTCGCTATATTTCCCTGTCCATTTATAGTCAAATTTCTCATAAATTTCTAGGTGTTTCATGGTTTCAACATCGGGATAGAAGGCCTTATCTTCCTTTGTTTCCTCTGGGAGCAATTCCTTCGCTGGTAGGTTTGGTGTTGAATAGCCGACATACTCCGCATTTTTGAGAGCATTTTCAGGTTTCAACATAAAGTTGATAAAGGCATAGGCTGCATCTTGGTTTTTGACTGTTTTGGGAATGACCATATTGTCAAACCAAAGGTTGCTGGCCTCAGTCGGAACCACATAGCGTAGATTTTCATTTTTTTCTAGCATTTGGCTGGCTTCCCCAGAGAAGGTCACACCGATTGCAGCGTTATTCTGAATCATGTATCCCTTCATCTCGTCCGCCACAATAGCCTTGATATTTGGAGTCAACTTGTAGAGCTTATCCACTGTCTCTTCCAACTGCTGCGGATCCTTGGAATTGAGGCTGTAACCAAGCGAGTTAAGCCCGAGTCCCAACACCTCACGCGCCCCATCAAAGAGCATAATAGAGTTCTTATACTCTGGCTTCCAGAGGTCATCCCAATGCTCAGGCGCTTCCTCTACCATGGTTTCATTGTAGACAATTCCCAGTGTTCCCCAGAAGTAAGGGATAGAGTATTTATTTCCTGGGTCAAAGGACTGGTTGAGGAACTCCGGTCCGATATTTTCAAGACCTTCAAGTTTTGAATAATCAAGCGGTACCAAGAGGTCTTCGTCCTTCATCTTGTTAATCATGTATTCACTAGGAATGGCAATATCGTAGGTCGTTCCACCCTGCTTGATCTTGGTATACATGGCTTCGTTGGAGTCAAAAGTCTCGTACTGAACTTGGATTCCTGTTTCTTCTGTGAATTGCTCCAAGAGTTCTGGATCGATATAGTCTCCCCAGTTATAGATAACCAGTTTTTGACTATCTCGGCTATTGATTTTACTGTCTAGATGCGTCGCAATTCCCCACAAAACCAGGATAATAGCCGCAATTCCTGCTAAAAATGAATAGAGTTTTTTCATGTTTGCTCCTCCTTCTCACGTGAGATAAAGTAATAGCCAACAACTAGGATAATACTAAAGAGAAAGACAAGGGCAGACAGGGCATTGATTTCTAGCGAAATCCCCTTGCGAGCACGAGAGTAAATCTCGACTGATAGGGTTGAAAAGCCATTTCCTGTTACAAAGAAGGTCACGGCAAAGTCATCTAACGAATAGGTGAAGGCCATGAAATAACCAGCAATGATAGACGGAGTCAGGTAAGGAAGCATGATTTCCTTAAACATCTGAAATTGACTAGCTCCCAAGTCATAGGCCGCATGAATCATGTCGCCATTCATTTCCTTGAGTCGAGGCAAGACCATCAAGACCACGATAGGAATGGAGAAGGCCACGTGACTAGATAGAACGGTCAAAAAGCCAAGTGAAAACTTGAGTTGGGTAAAGAGAATCAAGAAGCTAGCACCAATCATAACGTCAGGCGCAACCATGAGGATATTATTGAGTGATAGAAAGGCTTCTTGGTATTTCTTACGAGACTGGTAGATGTAAATGGCACCAAAAGTCCCGATAATGGTCGCTATCAAGGCTGATAGGAAGGCCAAGAAAAATGTCTGAGCCAAAATCAGCATGAGTCTCCCATCTCCAAACATGGTTTCAAAGTGAGTCCAGCTAAAACCTGTAAAGCTATTCATATCATCACCAGCATTAAAGGCATAGCCAATCAAGTAAAAGATAGGCAGGTAGAGGACCAGAAAGACCAGTCCCAGATAAAGGTTGGCAAATTTTTTCATCGTTCTCTCCTTTCCTTGGTCACCCACATGGTGATGAACATGGTCAAGATGAGAATTACACCGATGGTTGAACCCATACCGTAGTTGTCATTGGTTAGAAAATTCTGCTCAATGGCTGTACCTAGTGTGATAACGCGGTTCCCACCAATCAAACGGGTCAGCATGAAGAGACTCAAGCTGGGGATAAAGACCGATTGGACCCCACTTCTCACCCCATTCATCGATAGAGGGAAGATGACATGACGGAAGGTCTCCCACTTGGTCGCACCTAGGTCATAGCTGGCATTGATGAGATTGTTGTCCATATCATCCAAGACATTGAAAATCGGCAATATCATAAAGGGAAGCTCGATGTAGCTTGCGACAAAGATAAAGGAGAAATCGGTAAAGAGCAACTGTTGTGAGCCGATTCCGATAAATTCCAAGAATTGGTTAATAGAGCCATTCTGACCAAAAATTCCGATAAAGGCATAGGCTTTAAGGAGCAAATTGATCCAGGTTGGCAGGATAATCAGCATGAGCCAGAGTTGACGGTGCTTGAGACGGGTCAAAAAGAGGGCTGTTGGATAGCTGATAAGCAGTGTCACTAGGGTTACAATTCCTGCATAAAGCACTGAGTTGAAACTCATTTTGAGATAAGTCAAGTTTTGTGACGCAAAGTAAGATCTATAGTTTTCTAAACTAAACTGGCCTTCAATGTTGAAAAAAGATTGTCCGAAAATCAAGACCAAGGGTGCCAACACAAAGAGGGCGATCCAGAGCATATAGGGCACTACAAAGAGTTTAGAGCTTGTTTTCTTCATCTCTTTCCTCCTCGATTGCATTGATCAGACCTGCTTCTTGCTCTTCGATTTCTACGTACTCCTCGATACGAGCATCGAACTCTTCCTCGGTTTCATTGAGACGCATGATGTGGATGTCTTCTGGTTCAAAGTCCAGACCGATTTCCTCACCCACAATGGCCTTGCGAGTCGAGTGGATCATCCATTCATTTCCAAGCTCATCATAGGCGATAATTTCATAGTGCACCCCACGGAAGAGCTGGGTATCGACCTTAACTTGGAGCTTGCCTTCTTCAGGAAGGGTAATCCGCAAGTCCTCTGGACGAATAACAACCTCAACAGGCTCATTTGGTCTCATCCCACCATCGACCGCTTCGAAGCGTTTGCCGTTAAACTCAACCAAGTAGTCCTCAATCATGGTTCCTGGCAAGATATTTGACTCACCGATAAAGGTAGCAACAAAGTGGTTGATCGGCTCATCGTAGATGTCCACAGGTGTTCCAGACTGGACAATCTCGCCATCATTCATAACAAAAATCCAGTCACTCATGGCCAGGGCTTCTTCCTGATCGTGAGTGACAAAGACAAAGGTAATGCCCAATCGTTGTTGCAATTCACGGAGCTCGTACTGCATGTCTGTCCGCAATTTCAAGTCCAGAGCTGACAGAGGCTCGTCCAACAAAACCACACGGGGTTGGTTGATGATAGCACGGGCAATAGCCACACGCTGGCGTTGTCCTCCAGAAAGTTTGCGGATGGAACGTTTTTCATAACCTTCCAACTGAACCATCTTGAGAACTTCTGCTACACGCTGCTCAATTTCTTTCTTGTCAATCTTACGCAAGCGGAGTGGAAAGGCAACATTTTCAAACACATTCATATGTGGAAACAAGGCATAGGATTGGAAGACCGTGTGGACGTCTCGCTTGTTGGTTGGGATGTCATTGATGCGGACACCGTCCAGTAAAATATCTCCTGTCGTCGCATCCAGTAAACCTGCAATGATGTTTAGGATGGTTGATTTCCCTGAACCAGATGCGCCTAGAAGGGTGTAGAATTTCCCTTCTTCCAACTCAAAGTTGATATCTTTGAGAACCTTGGTGTTGCTGTCTTCAAAAACTTTTGAGACGTTTTTGAATTCAATAATTGGTTTTTTCAATTGTCATTTATTCCTTCTTTTTCATAGATTAACAGATCAGGGCTCTGTCAGGCCGCTACTACCTCGTGTAGGAGATTGAACTGCCTACATTCTTCTGCACTAACGATAGGCTTTCACTCCCTTTCCATGACATAGCAGCAGCTTTTCAAATACAGCTTCCTACTTGCTTTCACCTAAAATACGGACCTCTCTCTCAAGAGTAACGCCAGAGTGTTCCTTTACTTTTTCGATCACAGACTCAATCAAGTCTTCGTAGTCTTTAGCCGTTCCGTCAGCAACATTAATCATAAAACCTGCGTGCTTTTCAGACACTTCTACGCCACCGATACGATAGCCTTTCAAGCCAGCTTCTGAAATTAATTGACCTGCAAAATGACCTACTGGACGCTTAAAGACCGAACCACAAGATGGATATTCTAAAGGTTGCTTGAGTTCGCGTAGGTGCGTCAAACGGTCCATTTCCTGCTTGATAACCTGATGGGTTCCTGGAGCAAGGGCAAATTTAGCTGACAAGACAACTGCACCAGACTCTTGAATGGCTGAGTGGCGGTAACCAAAAGCCAAGTCCTTGGCAGACAGGGTTTCGATTTCTCCATCCTTGGTCAAGACCTTACAAGACTGCAAGATGTGGGCGATCTCACCACCATAGGCACCTGCATTCATGAAAACAGCTCCACCGACGCTCCCTGGAATGCCACAAGCAAACTCAAAACCAGTCAAACTATGACGAAGGGCAATGCGAGTTGTTTCAATCAAGTTAGCTCCTGCTTCAGCTTCGATGGTATAGCCATCAACGGAAACATTATTGAGCTTGTCGCACAAGATGACAAATCCACGAATTCCACCATCACGAACGATGATATTGCTGGCATTGCCAAAAACCATCCAAGGAATATTTTCTTGATTGGCAAATTTAACAAGGCGAGCCAACTCAAAACGATTTCGTGGAAAGACCAAATAATCGGCCTCCCCACCTACTTTTGTATAACTATAGCTATGCAAGGGTTCCTTGAAACGGATATCAATCCCTTCTAAGATTTCAAGCATTTTTTCTCTTACAGACATGTCACTCTTCCTTTTACAAAATTCATTCCATTATACCATTTTTAAGACCATTTGACGACCCTAAAAAATCTTGGGCTTATTTTAAACAAAAAAGAGGTTTCCCCTCTTTTTATGATTTTTTACAAAAGATTGCCTTGGTTCCATAGGCAACTAGGATCAGTTCAACTAGTAGAATCACTTCAACCAAGACTGGATTTGTCAACCAGCCTACTTGGGAAAGAGATGGTGCCAGATCAAAGAAGGCATGCAAGCCATAGGCTGCTAGGAGATAAATCCATTTCTTCTGGCGAACAGCTTGGTAAACCCAAACAGTCAAGAGTAATTGGAAACCTAGCGCCAAGATTCGCTCAAAACCAAGCAAATAAATCTGCCAGACTGATAGCGACTGAATAGTTTTCAACATATTTTCAGACAGTAATTGCATGACCTGTGGATCCTGCGTTTGAACTGCTGAGAGAACGATGTAGAGATTAAGCAAACTAGCAAGACCTAGGAAAATCAACTCCAAACCACCATGCCCTAACCCATAGGCCAAGGCGTCTGCCTTTTCCAAACTTCTCTTTTTCTACAACCATTTGAAGAAAATAAGACGAGCCGTTTCCTCAAAAAATGCTGCCATGGCTAGGCCATAGATGATATAGACAAGCGGATGATCTTGCAAGAGAGCAATACTACCGTCTTTTTGAGGATGTAAAACTAAGATATGCACCAGTTTTTCCAAAATCTGCGAAGAAACAAAGAAAGCGACTGCACCCAATCCCAAGGCAGCTAGATTAGTCTGGTATTTCTTTTTGGCATACCAAACGCTCCCTAGCAAGAAAGCCAGCAACAGCACCATGGTAATGATAATATGAATGATCATTTTCTTCTCCTATTCTGCCTTTTCAATATCTTTTTTCATCTCGTCAACATTGAACTTAGCAAACAAGTATTGACGGTCTTGGACTGGGAAACGTTGGTCCAACTGGTCAATAGCTCCCACCTCGATAATCCCTTCCTTGATGACAAAGTCCATAACATGCCCACCGAAGGTCAAATCATCTGAGATAAAATGTAGATGATATCCTGCCAAACTGACCCCATTGAAAATCTCTGGCGTCCAGAAACCAACGATGGTTCCTGCCACATTGTCACGACTATATTCAGGTTGATGGGTTGCGACATCAGCAAACTTGGTATCTGGTGCCGACTTAGGAATCATGCGCACATGCATATGTGAAAATTCCCCACGAATCTTGATAGAGCGGAAAAGATTTTCCCCGTCATAATAAGACTCAATCCGTTCTTCCAATTCCTTGTCTGTCATCTCAAAGCGCTGGCGGAAAATGACCTCTGCCTGATGTGGTACTACTGCTGCGTAAGGAATAAGGGCATCTGGTGATACTTCTACAATTTCCGGTTGCTCTCCTGAGCCTTTGGCTTGATAAGCCTTGCCATCCAAGACAATCAATTCCCCATCAATGGAATCCAAGGTTCCCAAACCAAGGTCTCCATGCTCTAGCAATTCTCCTACTGTCATGGTCCCACCATAAAGGCCAGCCATCAAGGCTCCAAGGGTATTGTATTGAAATAATTTCACTGGTTCCTGCACGTTCTTATCCATTCTCTTTCTTGTTTGTTATTCTATAAATGTTACTCCTAAGTATACCACATTTAGCTTTATATGTGAACGAGAGAAACACCTTAGACATTGCCAAGAAAGAAAAAAAGGGTACAATGTAACAAAATCAAGGGAGGTCTGGAATGAAGAAACAAAGCAAGTACCAAGAGGTCGTAGCTTATCTGAAAAATGGCATCGAGTCTGGACGCTTTCCGACGGGTAGCCTGAGATTTTGACAGAAACAAAACTTGAACTGGCACAACAACCCCTAAGGAACACACTTCCCTAGGGGCCTTTTTTTATTTAACTAAATCATTATTTATTTTTTGTTCCTAGCAAACATAAATATTGTATTAATAATTGCAAAAATAAATGCAAACAAAAGGATTTTCCAAAGGATAAATTTTTGTAACACTAAATATGCATATACAAATCCAATCAAAAAGCTAATAATCCCATCTTTTATTAAAAAGTTTTTATCACGCATTATTCCAGACCACACTGAACTGCCCAAATAGCCAACTGACCAGCAATGATATAAATATTTGTTTTAAGTCCATTAGCTTTAACAAATCTTAGTACCACTTTAGCTAATTCTGACCAAGCCTTTTTCTGCGCATACTTAACAATTAGCGAAACATTGGTCATAGCAAAAAATTCATCTCGTATTTTTCCTGCTATACATCCTCCCATCTCATCCCAAGGGACTCTGTCATAGAGATTATTAATATTAGTTTCTAATTTATTTTCCGCAAGAGCAATATCTTTTTGAGAAAAGTTTTTATAAACATATTCAGTAAAATTTTTTTCATTAACTCCATTTCTAAACATTTGATCAAGAACATTAGCTACATCATCTATTTATTTTTGTTCTTGGGTACTAATTTCAGAAACTTCCGTAGTAGTTACATCATCAGCAAATACTCTAACAGAAACTATAGAAGGAGACATAATAGAAAATAGTGATAATACAACAAGAGCTGAAGTTACAGTTTTTTTAAATTTCATAAAAAACACTCCTTCAAGTCACAAATATATATTACTGATAAAATAACTTGATTTTCTGATTTAAAACTCCTTTCTAACAAGTCATTCGTATACTTTTATTTTTCAATTCTATTATACCACAACTAGAAAACGGTTTCAAGTTTTTTCCTAAAAATATGTGCAAGTAATACGGGGAAATTAGCATGAAAACTTTTTAAAACAAACCAACCCCAGATAAAAATACATATTTTGTTTTAAAGAGAAAAAAGTTCCGAAAAACTGTCACATCTGCATTTGGTTGCTCTTTGATTTCAAAAAAAGTATTAAAGATGGGAATATACCACATTTGCTCTTAGATGTGAACGAGAGAAACACCCTAGACATTGCCAAGAAGGAAAAAAAAGGGTACAATGTAACAAAATCAAGGGAGGTCTGGAATGAAGAAACAAAGCAAGTACCAAGAGGTCGTTTCCTATCTGAAAAATGGTATCGAGTCTGGACGCTTTCCGACGGGAAGTCGCCTGCCTTCTATCCGTCAACTAAGCCTTGACTTTCACTGTAGCAAGGACACCGTTCAGCGCGCCCTGCTGGAATTACGGTACGAACAATACCTCTATGCCAAGCCCCAGAGTGGCTACTATGTCCTAGAACAAGGGCAACACCAAGACCTCGAAATCGAGGTTACGGATGAACACGCCAGCGCCTATGACGATTTCCGACTCTGTGTCAATGAAACTTTGATTGGCCGGGAAAACTACCTCTTCAACTACTATGAAAATCAAGAAGGTTTAGAAGACTTAAGACAATCCATTCACCAACTCCTCTTTGACCAAGCCCTCTACTGCAAGGCTGACCAACTGGTACTGACTTCTGGAACCCAACAAGCCTTGTTTATCCTTTCTCAAATTTCCTTCCCTAGCCAAGCCAAGGAAATCTTGATGGAACAACCGACCTACCATCGAATGAATCGCCTCTTGATTGCTCAGGGTCTGGACTATCAAACGATTGAACGAGGCATTGATGGGATTGACTTGAAGGAACTGGAAGGCCACTTCAAAACAGGAAAAATTAAGTTTTTCTATACCATTCCTCGATTTCACTATCCTCTAGGCCATTCCTATTCTGAGCAGGACAAACGAGCTATTCTTGACTTAGCAGCCAAGTATGATGTCTATATCGTAGAGGACGATTATCTGGGTGATTTGGACTCCAAGAAGGGCCAAACCTTCCACTATCTTGATACAGAGGAGCGTGTCATTTATATCAAGTCCTTCTCGACCAGCCTCTTTCCAGCCCTTCGTATTACAGCACTCATTCTTCCAAATGCTATCAAAGAAGCATTTGTGGCCTACAAAAATATCCTAGACTACGACAGCAACCTCATCATGCAAAAGGCCTTATCACTCTATATCGATAGTCAATTGTTTGAGAAAAATCGTCTGACTCGCTTGAATAATCAAGAAACTTACCAAAAACAAATCAAGGAAAGACTAGCTTACAGCCCCTGTCCTCTTCCTCATTTTCCTCTTCACGATGGTTTATTGCTAGACCTGAGACAGTATCCTAAAATCGCCAATCTCAAACACAGTCAACTAGGCTTGGACTTCTTTGAAGAGGCCTATTTAAGCACCTGTCCTTATCAATTTGCCAAGGTGTCCCTAGACAATCTGGAAAAGGTTTTAAACTATTTAAAAGCAGAATTGGAATGACATCCAACTCTGCTTTTTCTTATTCTTCAACTTCAGTTAGACTTGCTGCTTTTTCAAGATAGCTTTGGTAAATTCCTTCATCCTTGAGTTTTTGGATGACCTTGTCTACCACTTCTCTCAAATCATCACTATTTTTTCTAAGAGCAACGGCATTGGCGTCGCCGTCCTTCATCTTCAAGCTGACAATTGCGACAGCTAAGTCAGCGTTTTTAGCAGCATAACTAAGTGCAACAGGCTCATCCATATGAACAGCATCTACTTTTCCAACCTGCAATTCATTGACTGCTTCACCCATATTAGTTAGGGAAGTTAATTGAGCTTTTGGCAATTGTTCCTTGACCATTGATTCTGGAACAGTCCCTTTTTGAGCCGCAATATTAGCACTTTCAAGGCTAGTTAAATCCTTGTATTTTTCTACATCAGCCTTACGAACCAAGAAACTAATCTTGTTTTCATAGTAAGGGATTGAAAAATCAAAGACTTCTTTTCTCTCGTCAGTAGCGCTAATTCCCGCAACTGCCAGGTCAGCCTTACCTGTTTGAAGACTGGTCAAAACATTGTCAAAACTCATGCTTGAGATTTCCAACTTAACCCCAAGTTCATCAGCGATAGCCTGAGCCATGTCGATGTCTGCACCGACTACCTGGTTCTTTCCATCAACCAATGATTGAAATTCAAAGGGTGCATAGTCAGGACTTGTCGCCACAACCAATTTCCCCTTTTGCTTAATGGCCTCAACAGCTGACTGAGAACCATTAGAACCTGACTGGCAAGCTACTAAGAAGAAACTTGCAAGAAAATTACATAAAACAAATATCCATTTTTTTGATTTCATAAATAAACAACCCCTCTGTTAATTTTGTATAATTATAACGATATCTAAGTTGCTTGTCAAGTGTTTTCTTGCATTTTCATAAAATATATTTACTAAAAAATAGAAATACAGTGGTTAGTTTATCTATCTATTGGGAACTTATTTTCAAAAAAATCATTTATCATATCTTGATGCTGCTGGTTTACAATTGCAATATTTTGTATGTCACTATGATCAAAAAATCCTAATTCTAAAGTTTCATCACTTGTAAAAAAATTTGTAGAGATAGAAGTTTCAGATGAAACTAAATACAAGATTGTAAGAACTTGAGCCTCATCACCATTCGGATAACTGTCTGAATATTTTGTATAAACATTTAAGAGTTTTTCCACCCTCACTTCGACTCCTGTTTCTTCATAAAACTCTCGCACTAAAGCTTCTAAAGCCGATTCTCCTAATTCAAGAGCACCACCTGGTAATCCCCACGTTCCTTTATCTGCTCGTTTTTGTAATAAAATTTTTCCTGATTGACTTAATATTCCACAGGTAAAATTTAAAATAATCTTATCTTTTCCAACTTTTTTCTGATATTCTGTATGTAGTTCATTATTCACCTCTGACAAAGTAAACTATCTATACAATGAAAGCTTACTGTATTAAAAAGTAAGCTTTCACAATAATTTTATCCTTTGAATACTTTATAATTCGACAATCTTACCTGTTTCAAAGTAAACAACCCATTCACAGATATTTTTAGCATAGTCACCGATACGCTCCAAGTAGGAAATAACTTGGAAATAATCACGACCCGTAACAATGGCTTCTGGATTTTTCTTAATCTCTTCAGTCGCAAGGTCACGGATAGTTTCAAAATAGTGGTTAATTTGCTCATCCATGGAGGCTACCCGGTATGCGTCGTCAACAGAACCATTAAGATAAAGATCAAGTGCTGCTTCAACAACGCTTTTAACTTCACGTCCCATTTTTTGAATTTCTTCCTCTACAGCTGGGATGCGCTCTTCCCCCTTCATACGGATGGTTGCCTGGGCAATGGCTACAGCGTGATCCCCCATACGCTCCACATCTGATACAGCCTTAAGGACAGTCAAGACTGTACGCAAATCTTGAGAGACTGGTTGTTGGAGTGCAATCATTTCAAATGATTTCTTTTCCAGTTTCACTTCGTATTCATTTACTTCTGCGTCATCTTCGATGACCTCTTTTGCCAGGTCACGGTCATGCGTGACAAAGGCACGCACCGTACGATTGATTTGTGAGAGCACTTCTTGTCCCATAGCGTAGAACTGGTTATGTAATTTCTCTAAATCTTCTTCAAATTGAGATCGTAACATCTTTCATCTCCTTATCCAAATTTTCCTGTAATATAGTCTTCCGTTTCCTTGTGTTGGGGATCAAGGAACATCTGCTTGGTATCATTAAATTCAATCAAATCTCCATCTAGGAAAAATCCTGTCTTATCAGAGATACGTGAAGCTTGTTGCATGGAACGGGTTACCAGAAGCATGGTGTACTTGTCTTTTAGACCATACAAGGTTTCCTCAATTTTACCAGCTGAAATCGGATCCAAAGCCGAAGTTGGCTCATCCAAGAGGATGATTTTAGGACTGGTTGCCAAGACACGGGCCACACAGACACGCTGCTGTTGACCACCTGACAATCCAATAGCTGAATCATGTAGACGATCCTTGACCTCATCCCAGATAGAGGCACCTTGCAAGGCTTTTTCTACGGCTTCATCCAGAACCAGCTTATCCTTAATTCCATTGATACGAAGCCCGTAGACAACATTCTCATAGATAGTCATAGGGAAAGGATTAGGTTGTTGGAAAACCATTCCGATTTCCTTACGTAATTCAACCGTATCTGTACGCGGACTGTAGATGTTGTGACCATTGTACACCACGGATCCAGTTGTGGTCACCTCTGGATTGAGATCTCCCATGCGGTTGAGAGACTTGAGGAGGGTTGACTTCCCTGATCCAGATGGACCAATCAAGGCTGTAATTTCCTTAGGTTGGAAAGATAGGGAAACACTATTCAAAGCCTTCTTTTTATTATAATAAACGGACAGGTCTGATACCTGTAAAATCGCATCTGTCATACGGTTTCCTTTCTAACCAAAGTGACCAGATACATAGTCATTGGTGGACTGTAGCTTGGCATTTTGGAAAATAGTTGCAGTTTTGTCATACTCAATCAAATCACCCAAGTAAAAGAAGCCTGTATAGTCACTTGCACGAGCAGCCTGCTGCATATTATGCGTTACAATGATGATGGTAAAGTCTTTCTTGAGCTCAAACATGGTCTCTTCTAGTTGCATGGTCGCAATCGGATCCAAGGCTGAGGCTGGCTCATCCATTAAGAGGATATCTGGCTTAACAGAGATGGCACGAGCAATACAGAGACGTTGTTGCTGACCACCTGATAAGGTCAAGGCTGACTTGTGGAGATCGTCTTTAACCTGATCCCAGAGGGCAGCCTGACGAAGGGAGGTTTCTACGATTTCATCTAGGACTTGCTTATCCTTAACTCCAGCACGTTCATGCGCAAAGGTAATATTACGGTAAATTGACTTAGCAAATGGATTAGGGCGTTGAAAAACCATTCCAATGTGTTTACGCATTTCATAAACGTTGATTTCTGGACGGTTGACATCAATTCCACGATAGAGAATCTGCCCAGTTACTTTAGCAATATCAATAGTATCATTCATGCGATTGAGACTGCGTAAGTAGGTAGATTTCCCCGATCCCGACGGACCAATCAAAGCTGTAATTTTATTTCTTTCAAATTGCATATCAATCCCCTTAATGGATTCATTTTTACCATAGTAAACATGGACATCCTTAGTAGAAAGGGCTACTTTTTCTTCAGGAAAGGTAAGGATATGCTTCTCATCCCAGTTATATGTTGACATGGCTTCTCCTTTAGACAGCGGTTAATTTCTTGTGTAGATAGTTTCCGAACTTACGAGCTCCAAAGTTAAAAATCAGGATAAAGATTAGGAGCACAGCGGCAGAACCTGCTGATACAATAGTTCCATCTGGAATAGTGCCTTCACTATTGACTTTCCAGATATGGACAGCCAAGGTTTCTGCTTGACGGAAGATAGAGATGGGGCTAGTCACACTGAGGATATTCCAGTTAGACCAGTCAAGAGCTGGCGCCGATTGCCCTGCTGTATAAATCAGAGCTGCAGCTTCGCCAAAGATACGACCAGATGCCAAGACGACACCCGTTACAATACCTGGAAGCGCTTCTGGAATAACAACATGAACCACTGTCTCCCAACGAGAAATCCCAAGAGCCAGACCAGCCTCACGTTGGGTATGGTGAACATGTTTCAAACTATCCTCTACATTACGCGTCATCTGAGGCAAGTTAAAGACTGTCAAGGCCAAGGCACCTGAAATGATTGAAAATCCATACTCAAACTGGACTACAAAGATCAAGTAACCAAAGAGACCCACCACCACTGATGGTAAAGAGGACAAAATTTCAATACAAGTCCGCACAAAGTTGGTAACAGGACCTTTTTTAGCATATTCAGCCAAGTAAATCCCAGCTCCCATAGAAAGAGGTACAGAAATAATCAAGGTAATGACCAATAGGAAAAAGGAATTGTAAAGCTGAATGCCAATCCCACCACCTGCTTGAAAAGCAGAAGACCTTCCAGTCAAGAAAGACCAAGAGATATGGGGCAAGCCCCGAACCAAGATATAGAGAATCAAGGAAGCCAAGATTGTCACAATGATGCTAGCAATCGTATAGAGGACAGCTGTTGCAAGTTTATCTAATTTCTTAGCGCGCATAATTTTTCTTTCCTCTTTCTTTCGTAATCAATTTAATCACACTGTTAAAAACTAAACTCATCAAGAGCAGTACCAAGGCCAGTGACCAGAGAACATTATTATTTACAGTTCCCATGACAGTGTTCCCAATTCCCATAGTTAATATAGAAGTTAAAGTTGCAGCTGGTGTGGTCAAGGAAGTTGGGATAACAGCTGAGTTTCCGACAACCATCTGGATAGCTAAAGCCTCACCAAAGGCACGCGCCATCCCAAAGACCACTGCAGTGAAAATACCAGAACGGGCCGCCTTCAAGATCACACGCCAGATAGTCTGCCAGCGAGTGGCTCCCATAGCGAAACTAGCCTCACGATAATAACGAGGAACCGCACGCAAGCTATCCGTTGTCATAAAGGTTACGGTCGGCAAAATCATGACAAAGAGGACGGAAATCCCTGACAAAATCCCAAAACCAGTCCCACCAAAGACACTGCGAACAAAGGGAACGACGACTTGCAAGCCAATAAATCCATACACTACTGAAGGAATCCCAACCAGGAGTTCAATAGCTGGTTGCAAAATCTTCGCCCCTTTTGGTGATACTTCGGTCATAAAAACTGCTGCACCAATAGCAAAGGGGGTTGCGATAAGGGCTGAGAGAATGGTAACGATAAAGGAACCCAAAATCATAGGAAGGGCACCAAATTCTTTACTAGAAGGATTCCAAGTTCCTCCCAAAAGAAAGTCAAAGATATTCACACCATTGACAAAGAAGGTCGACAAGCCTTTTTGCGCTACGAAAACCAAAATCATGGCCACAAGGATGACTATCAAAGAAAGACAGGCAAAGGTCAAACCTTTTCCTAATTTCTCCAGACGAGAATTCTTTGATGGAAGCAACATTTTCTTAGCTAATTCTTCTTGATTCATTATTGTCTCCCTTCCAACACTGTCACAGTTCCGGCAGCATCTTTTTCAACCTTCATTTCCTTAATCGGAATATACTTCAATCCTTTGACAATCCCTTCTTGGGTCTCATCCGAGAGAACAAAATTGAGAAATTCTGCAGCTAACTCATTGGGCTGCCCCAATGTATACATATGCTCATAAGACCACAAGGGCCAATTATTGCTACTTATATTTTCTGGACTTAAGTCATAACCATTCAACTTCATGCTTTTGACCGAATCATCTATATAGGTAAGAGATAAATAAGAGATAGCTCCTGGACTTTTTGATACGATTGATTTTACCGCTCCATTTGAATCCTGCTCCTGACTTTGCATGGCAGACTGACCTTCCATAATGACAGTATCAAAGGTAGCACGAGAGCCAGAGCCGGCTGCCCGATTGATAACAGAGATGGGTAAGTCCTTACCACCAACCTCTTTCCAATTGGTTACCTCACCTATGAAGATTTGACGAAGTTGCTCTGTCGTTAGGTTATCAACATCAACCTCCTTATTGGCAATCAGAGCCAAGCCAGCTACCGCGACCTTGTGGTCAACAAGAGCAGAAGCATCAATTCCGTCTTTTTCCTCAGCAAATACATCTGAGTTTCCTATATCAACTGCCCCAGACTGAACCTGGGACAAGCCTGTACCAGAACCTCCCCCTTGGACATTGACCGTTTTTCCAACATGGATCGTGCCAAATTCATCTGCCGCTACTTCAACCAAGGGTTGCAAGGCAGTTGAGCCAACAGCCGTTATGGATTCTCCACGATCAATCCAGCTAGCACAGCCTACTAAACAAGCCGTCAGCCAAAAAGCGATAAGAGACAGAGCAAGCTTTTTTCTTTTTTTCACTGTTTTTCTCCTCGAAAATAATTATGAATACTGTGAATTTTTTAAGTAGTTCTTTATGAGTTGACGCATGAATTCTTACCAAATTTCTGCGCAATTGATTATTTATATAATATAGGCTATATTACTCTTTTCTAACCTCCTTTTTTCATATGTGGATAAAATCTCTTGTCTATCCCTTCCCCCATTGTCACCCATTATAGTCATTTCGTGTCTCTTTTTCCCCTTTTTAATGCAAGGAAAAGGTTACTCTCCTTAGATGATAATCCAAAAGCTAGAAAGGTATCTCAAACCTCTCTACTCTCCCAGACTAGTTTACAACTAAAAGGAAAAGATTCTATTTTATGGGAAATCTAGTTTACAAGCGGTAAGAACGCTAATAACTAAACTTCTTGTACTCTTTGAAAATCTCTTCAAACCAGGTCAGCCTTGCCTTGTTATAGGTATGTACCTATTTGGTCAGTCCTATCTACAACTTTAAAGCAATGCTTTGTAACTGACTCCGTCAGTCCTATTTGCAACCTCAAAACAGTATTTTGAGCTATCTATGGCTAGCTTCCTAGTTTGCTCTTT
>NZ_VMKU01000061.1:0-29688 GCF_013276315.1 Streptococcus sp. 2741
ATCACTGGGATTTTTATGCCCTTTTGGGTTTTTGAATGGAGGAAAATCACATGAAAATTATTAATATTGGAGTTTTAGCTCATGTTGATGCAGGAAAAACTACCTTAACAGAAAGCTTATTATATAACAGTGGAGCGATTACAGAATTAGGAAGCGTGGACAAAGGTACAACGAGGACGGATAATACGCTTTTAGAACGTCAGAGAGGAATTACAATTCAGACAGGAATAACCTCTTTTCAGTGGGAAAATACGAAGGTGAACATCATAGACACGCCAGGACATATGGATTTCTTAGCAGAAGTATATCGTTCATTATCAGTTTTAGATGGGGCAATTCTACTGATTTCTGCAAAAGATGGCGTACAAGCACAAACTCGTATATTATTTCATGCACTTAGGAAAATGGGGATTCCCACAATCTTTTTTATCAATAAGATTGACCAAAATGGAATTGATTTATCAACGGTTTATCAGGATATTAAAGAGAAACTTTCTGCCGAAATTGTAATCAAACAGAAGGTAGAACTGTATCCTAATATGTGTGTGACGAACTTTACCGAATCTGAACAATGGGATACGGTAATAGAGGGAAACGATGACCTTTTAGAGAAATATATGTCCGGTAAATCATTAGAAGCATTGGAACTCGAACAAGAGGAAAGCATAAGATTTCAGAATTGTTCTCTGTTCCCTCTTTATCATGGAAGTGCAAAAAGTAATATAGGGATTGATAACCTTATAGAAGTTATTACTAATAAATTTTATTCATCAACACATCGAGGTCCGTCTGAACTTTGCGGAAATGTTTTCAAAATTGAATATACAAAAAAAAGACAACGTCTTGCATATATACGCCTTTATAGTGGAGTACTACATTTACGAGATTCGGTTAGAGTATCAGAAAAAGAAAAAATAAAAGTTACAGAAATGTATACTTCAATAAATGGTGAATTATGTAAGATTGATAGAGCTTATTCTGGAGAAATTGTTATTTTGCAAAATGAGTTTTTGAAGTTAAATAGTGTTCTTGGAGATACAAAACTATTGCCACAGAGAAAAAAGATTGAAAATCCGCACCCTCTACTACAAACAACTGTTGAACCGAGTAAACCTGAACAGAGAGAAATGTTGCTTGATGCCCTTTTGGAAATCTCAGATAGTGATCCGCTTCTACGATATTACGTGGATTCTACGACACATGAAATTATACTTTCTTTCTTAGGGAAAGTACAAATGGAAGTGATTAGTGCACTGTTGCAAGAAAAGTATCATGTGGAGATAGAACTAAAAGAGCCTACAGTCATTTATATGGAGAGACCGTTAAAAAATGCAGAATATACCATTCACATCGAAGTGCCGCCAAATCCTTTCTGGGCTTCCATTGGTTTATCTGTATCACCGCTTCCGTTGGGAAGTGGAATGCAGTATGAGAGCTCGGTTTCTCTTGGATACTTAAATCAATCATTTCAAAATGCAGTTATGGAAGGGATACGCTATGGTTGCGAACAAGGATTATATGGTTGGAATGTGACGGACTGTAAAATCTGTTTTAAGTATGGCTTATACTATAGCCCTGTTAGTACCCCAGCAGATTTTCGGATGCTTGCTCCTATTGTATTGGAACAAGTCTTAAAAAAAGCTGGAACAGAATTGTTAGAGCCATATCTTAGTTTTAAAATTTATGCGCCACAGGAATATCTTTCACGAGCATACAACGATGCTCCTAAATATTGTGCGAACATCGTAGACACTCAATTGAAAAATAATGAGGTCATTCTTAGTGGAGAAATCCCTGCTCGGTGTATTCAAGAATATCGTAGTGATTTAACTTTCTTTACAAATGGACGTAGTGTTTGTTTAACAGAGTTAAAAGGGTACCATGTTACTACCGGTGAACCTGTTTGCCAGCCCCGTCGTCCAAATAGTCGGATAGATAAAGTACGATATATGTTCAATAAAATAACTTAGTGTATTTTATGTTGTTATATAAATATGGTTTCTTGTTAAATAAGATGAAATATTTTTTAATAAAGATTTGAATTAAAGTGTAAAGGAGGAGATAGTTATTATAAACTACAAGTGGATATTGTGTCCTGTATGTGGAAATAAAACACGATTAAAGATAAGGGAAGATACTGAATTAAAAAAATTCCCCCTCTATTGTCCGAAATGCAGACAAGAAAATTTAATTGAAATAAAGCAGTTCAAAGTAACTGTGATTACAGAGCCAGACGCAAAGACGCAGAGCCGATAAAATGAGATTAATACAATCTCATTTTATCGGCTCTTTCCGTTATGTATGGATTCTTTTAATTAGTCTTCGATGTTTCTTGCTTCGTTGATACCGCTGGCTAAAGATTCCATTAAGGATAGTTCTTTGTCTGTAAAGCTATCCATGTATTTCTCTATCTGTAATCGTCGGGTGCTTTTTACCAAGTTATTAGCAGGTAGGGGTCCCGAGCGCCTACGAGGAATTTGTATCGATAAGAAATAGATTTAAAAATTTCGCTGTTATTTTGTACATTTAACTTGACGGTGACATCTCTCTATTGTGAGTTATTAGTGGTACAGTTTTCAACCGTTTTAATTATAAAAAAGTGGTGCATTTTTAAATTGGCACAAACAGGTAACGGTTATTGCAGGTGTATTTCTTATCTATGGGTTTAACATGGATTTTATCATTAAAATCATGAGTATTGTCCGAGAGTGATTGGTCTTGCGTATGGTTAACCCTAAAGTTATGGAAATAAGACTTAGAAGCAAACTTAAGAGTGTGTTGATTGTGCATTATCTTAAAATTTTGTATAATAGGAATTGAAGTTAAATTAGATGCTAAAAATTTGTAATTAAGAAGGAGGGATTCGTCATGTTGGTATTCCAAATGCGTAATGTAGATAAAACATCTACTGTTTTGAAACAGACTAAAAACAGTGATTACGCAGATAAATAAATACGTTAGATTAATTCCTACCAGTGACTAATCTTATGACTTTTTAAACAGATAACTAAAATTACAAACAAATCGTTTAACTTCTGTATTTATTTATAGATGTAATCACTTCAGGAGTGATTACATGAACAAAAATATAAAATATTCTCAAAACTTTTTAACGAGTGAAAAAGTACTCAACCAAATAATAAAACAATTGAATTTAAAAGAAACCGATACCGTTTACGAAATTGGAACAGGTAAAGGGCATTTAACGACGAAACTGGCTAAAATAAGTAAACAGGTAACGTCTATTGAATTAGACAGTCATCTATTCAACTTATCGTCAGAAAAATTAAAACTGAACATTCGTGTCACTTTAATTCACCAAGATATTCTACAGTTTCAATTCCCTAACAAACAGAGGTATAAAATTGTTGGGAATATTCCTTACCATTTAAGCACACAAATTATTAAAAAAGTGGTTTTTGAAAGCCATGCGTCTGACATCTATCTGATTGTTGAAGAAGGATTCTACAAGCGTACCTTGGATATTCACCGAACACTAGGGTTGCTCTTGCACACTCAAGTCTCGATTCAGCAATTGCTTAAGCTGCCAGCGGAATGCTTTCATCCTAAACCAAAAGTAAACAGTGTCTTAATAAAACTTACCCGCCATACCACAGATGTTCCAGATAAATATTGGAAGCTATATACGTACTTTGTTTCAAAATGGGTCAATCGAGAATATCGTCAACTGTTTACTAAAAATCAGTTTCATCAAGCAATGAAACACGCCAAAGTAAACAATTTAAGTACCGTTACTTATGAGCAAGTATTGTCTATTTTTAATAGTTATCTATTATTTAACGGGAGGAAATAATTCTATGAGTCGCTTTTGTAAATTTGGAAAGTTACACGTTACTAAAGGGAATGTAGATAAATTATTAGGTATACTACTGACAGCTTCCAAGGAGCTAAAGAGGTCCCTAGCGCCTACGGGGAATTTGTATCGATAAGGAATAGATTTAAAAATTTCGCTGTTATTTTGTACAATAAGGATAAATTTGAATGGTACCATAAACGACCGTTTATGGTACCTTTTCATTTTCCTGCTTTTTCTAAATGTTTTTTAAGTAAATCAAGTACCAAAATCCGTTCCTTTTTCATAGTTCCTATATAGTTATACTTAATGAGTTATGGTACATTTAAATTATAAAATTAAGGAGGTTTTTTTATGATTTTTGGCTATGCTCGAGTGAGTACGGATGATCAAAATCTTAGTTTACAAATTGATGCACTTACTCATTATGGAATTGATAAATTATTTCAAGAAAAAGTAACTGGTGCGAAAAAAGACCGACCGCAATTAGAAGAAATGATCAACCTACTACGTGAAGGAGATTCTGTTGTCATTTACAAGTTAGATCGAATTTCACGATCAACTAAACATTTGATTGAACTTTCTGAATTATTTGAAGAACTTAGTGTCAATTTTATATCTATTCAAGATAACGTAGATACTTCAACGTCTATGGGAAGATTCTTTTTCCGAGTTATGGCTAGTTTAGCAGAACTGGAACGGGATATTATTATTGAACGAACTAACTCTGGTCTTAAGGCAGCCAGAGTCCGAGGAAAAAAAGGGGGCCGTCCAAGTAAAGGTAAGCTATCAATTGATTTAGCTTTAAAAATGTATGACAGCAAAGAGTATTCTATTCGTCAAATTCTTGATGCCTCTAAATTAAGCAAAACAACCTTTTACCGTTACCTCAATAAAAGGAATGCTTAAGATATGGCTATGAAAAGAATTTTAACTACTTCACAGCGTGAACAACTTCTTTCTGTAGACCACTTATCAGAAGAGGATTTTAAAGCGTATTTTAGTTTTTCTGATTATGATCTGGAGGTTATTAATCAACACCGTGGAAAGGTCAATAAACTAGGATTTGCGATACAACTTTGTTTGGCCCGGTATCCTGGGTGTTCTTTAAGTAATTGGCCGATTAAATCAACCAGACTAACTTCTTATGTGAGTCGACAGCTCCATCTTGATGCAATTGATTTAAATTCATATGATCATAGAAATACACGTGCAAATCACTTCAACGAGATCTTAGAAGTATTCAACTATCATCGATTCGGTAGTGCTAATACACAAAAACAGTTAATAGAATATTTAATTGAACTAGCTTTAGAAAATGATGACTCTATCTATCTAATGAAAAAAACAATTGATTTCTTAACTCGAAAAAGAATTATTTTTCCATCTATAGCTACACTTGAAGACATTATAAGCCGCTGTCGAGATAAAGCAGAAAACAACTTATTTTCAATATTACTCTGTTCATTAACAGATATACAAATTGAAAAACTAGAGAGTTTGTTTCAAATTTATGAAGAGACGAAAATAACTAAACTCGCTTGGCTAAAAGACATTCCAGGTAAGGCAAATCCAGAAAGCTTTATGAGTATTTGTAAAAAAGTGGAAGTGATTGCTTCCATGGGACTCGGGACAATTAATGTCTCCCATATTAATCGGAACAGGTTTCTTCAGCTAGCTAGACTAGGGGAAAATTATGATGCATATGACTTCTCCCGTTTTGAGCTTGAAAAAAGATACTCTTTACTTATTGCTTTTTTAGTCAATCATCATCAATATCTGATCGATCAACTGATTGAGATTAATGACCGCATTTTAGCAAGTATTAAACGCAAAGGGACACGTGATTCACAAGAACAGTTAAAAGAAAAAGGAAAATTGGCTACTAAAAAATTGGAACATTATGCTTCTTTAATTGATGCTCTTCACTTTGCAAAAGATAATGATAGTAATCCTTTTGACGAAATTGAACGAATCATGCCTTGGGAAGATTTAGTACAAGATGGAGAAGAAGCTAAAAAAATTACAGGTAATAAAAATCATGGCTATTTAGAAATGGTTCGAAATAAAGCTAATTACCTCCGAAGATACACGCCAATGTTATTGAGGACCCTTTCGTTCAAAGCAACTCCGGCAGCAAATCCAGTCCTCATGGCCCTAACTCAACTAACTGATTTACACAATAGTGGTAAAAGAAAAATACCGGCAGATACTTCTACTGATTTTGTGAGTAAAAAATGGAAAAGCCTTGTTCGGCCAGAAGAGGGGAAAATAGATCGGTCTTACTATGAGTTAGTAGCTTTCACCGAGCTAAAGAACAATATTCGATCAGGAGATATTTCAGTTGAAGGAAGTATGATCCATCGAAATATTGATGATTACTTAGTTGATTTATCTGCTTGTATTGATTCAGAAACTATTCCAGACACGTTTGAGGACTATTTAAAGGATCGGGAAATAATTTTAGATTTACAGCTTCAATTTTATTCGACAGTTGATAAGAGAATTTCAAGAGCAAACCTTAAAAAGTTGGAAAAAGTTACACCTAGCGAAGCAGAAATATATAGAAAAAAACTTTATTCAATAATTCCTAAGATAAGGCTTAGTGATCTTTTAATTGAGGTGGACAGTTGGACCAACTTTTCACAAGAATTTAGTCATGATTCTACAGGGAAACCGCCGAGTGAACAAGAAAGAAAAATTATTTTTGCTGCTTTGCTGGGTTTAGGGATGAATATTGGTCTTGAAAAAATGGCCCAATCAACTCCTGGAATTTCTTATTCTCAGTTAGCCAATGCCAAACAATGGCGCTTTTATAAAGAAGCTCTGACTCGTGCTCAATCTGTTTTGGTTAATTATCAGTTAAAGCTTCCTGTTGCAGACTTTTGGGGTGAAGGAAAAACCACTGCTTCAGACGGAATGCGCGTCCCAGTGGGCGTCTCAGCTCTAAAATCCGATGTTAATCCACATTACAAAAGTATGGAAAAAGGAGCTACAATGATTCGATCAATAAATGATAGGCATACGACTCATCATATCGAGGTTGCTTCAACTAATACAAGGGAAGCTACTCATACCCTTGATGGCCTACTTTATCATGAAACAGATCTAGATATTGAGGAACATTTTACTGATACAAATGGGTATTCTGATCAGGTGTTTGGAATGACCGCATTACTAGGCTTTGATTTTGAACCTCGCATCAGAAATATAAAAAAATCACAATTATTTTCTATCAAATCACCTTCCTACTACCCTAACTTATCAGAAGATATAAGCGGAAAAATCAATGTAAAAATTATTGAAGAAAACTATGATGAAATTAAACGAATCGCCTATTCGATTCAAACAGGAAAAGTATCTAGTTCTTTACTATTAGGAAAGCTAGGCTCATACGCACGTAAGAATAGAGTAGCTCTTGCACTGAGAGAACTAGGTCGCATTGAAAAGAGCATTTTTATGATAGATTATATTACAGATAGTGAGCTACGGCGAAGGATCACTCATGGACTAAATAAGACAGAAGCGATTAATGCTTTAGCTAGAGAACTATTTTTTGGGCGACGCGGAAAATTTATGGAGCGCGATATTCGCCGACAACTTCAAAGTGCTAGTGCGCTTAATGTGTTAATAAATGCAATAAGTATATGGAACGCCGTCTACTTACAAGCAGCTTATAATTATCTCGTCAAAATAGATCCCGAAGTAACTAAGTATATGAAGCATGTATCTCCTATTAATTGGGAGCATATCACTTTTCTTGGAGAGTATAAATTTGACTTGTTATCTATTCCTAAACACTTAAGAGAATTGAATATAAAAAATAAATAGGCCTTGAAACATTGGTTTAGTGGGAATTTGTACCCCTTATCGATACAAATTCCCACTAAGCGCTCGGGACCCCAGGTAAGAAAAATTCATCAACGGAAACATGAAGTAACGATACAAGGTCATAAAGAACTTGTATGCTGGGGTGTTGCCCTTTATTTTCAATATTAGTTAAGTACCGTGGGTCAATTTCAATCAATGCTCCCACTTGTTCACGAGTTAAACCTCGTTTCAATCGAGCTTCTTTAATGGCTAAACCAAAGGCTCTAAAATCATATTTATCTTCTTTTTTACGCATAGTAGACCACCTCTATACATTTTACTGTTCCTATTGAATTAGAAACAGGTATAGAAAAACATGTTATATAGTTTATAGGTTCATATTTAATAAAAAGCACTACTAAACGCCAATAAAAAAAACCGTTATATGGTAGTGCTATTTATGCTGTTAAAATATTGTATCTTACTTCCAAATGGCGGTTTGTTGGAGGTCAAAGTCGCCATGAAGTATATCACATACAATCAAGTTCCCCACATTGAGTATTTATCAAAAAAAGTCGTCTATCTGCAATAGATAAGTACGTCCACCAATGTGGTTTTATAAATCATATAGATAGAAAAATAAAAGCATGTAAACAGAGAAATCAATCTGTTTGTGTGCTTTTTTGGTTATTCAGAACTTTTTTACAAAGTTTATTCATCAGTAATGCAACAAATCCCCCTTTCACATTGGGACTAAGAGTGAAAGGAGATAAAAGAGCAAGGCTCACTTCCTTTCCTAGACAGAAAGGGGGTGAGAAACATGAAACCATCTTTTTTTCAGACCACAATAGAAAATCAGTTTGACTATATCTGTAAACGTGCTATGGAAGACGAGCGAAAGAATTATCTGCTTTATCTTTCAAGGATCGCAAAGCGTGAAGTGTCCTTTTCTGATGTTGGCGATTATCTTGTTAGCCAGTTTGCGACAACAGATAACTATTCAACTGACTTTCAGATTTTTACACTCAATGGGTTATCAGTAGGCGTTGAAAATGATTTGTTGAGTGAAGCATTACGTGAGTTGCCAGACAAGAAACGTGAAATTCTACTGCTGTTTTACTTTATGGACATGAGCGATTCAGAAATTGCAGACCTGTTGAAATTGAACCGTTCTACTGTCTATCGGCATAGAACCAGTGGACTAGCCTTAATTAAAAAGTTTATGGAGGAATTTGAAGAATGAAAACACAATATCCTATGATTCCCTTTCCTCTCATTGTAAAGGCAACAGATGGCGATACCGAAGCGATTAACCAGATTCTACATCATTACAGAGGGTACATAACGAAGCGTTCCCTACGACTTATGAAAGATGAATATGGCAATCAAAGTATGGTCGTTGATGAAGTCTTACGTGGAAGAATGGAAACCAGACTGATTACAAAGATTTTGTCATTTGAAATTAAGTAATATCCTCTCTCCTTTCGTGGAAGCGTGCTAAACCATTCCACGCTTCCCGAACAGGGAGGTTTGTTATTCCACCAAAGCATATTGAGCTTTCAATGTGTTTTGATAGGCTAACGAGCCATTGTTCTTTGAAAACTGAATAAAAGTAATCGAATACGTTTCGATAAGAAAAGAGCCAACGGAACTAACCGCCATGACCTATCTTATAAAGATAGCGAGCGATTCATGTTAGTGATCCGAGAAGCAATCTTTAGCAGGATTGCCTGCAACGACATTCTTATCGTGATAATGATACTCCCATACAGTCAATAGTCCGAGCGTGATAAAACCGTCGCAGGCAATGAGTATGGCTACATGAGAACCATGCAGGGGTGGAACTCCCGTGAGCTTTGCTAAAGCTGTTCGATTGCTGGTAAAACAACTTTTATGAAATCCAAATAAGTGATTTGGAAAGGAGGATTTTATGAAGCAGACTGACATTCCTATTTGGGAACGTTATACCCTAACCATTGAAGAAGCGTCAAAATATTTTCGTATTGGCGAAAACAAGCTACGACGCTTGGCAGAGGAAAATAAAAATGCAAATTGGCTGATTATGAATGGCAATCGTATTCAGATAAAGCGAAAACAGTTTGAAAAAATTATTGATAAATTGGACGCAATCTAGCGTCGCCAAAGGGTCTTGGATATGATAAAATAGCATTAAGTCGTATCAAGGCTCTTTCCATTTTGGAAAGGAGCGAAAGCCATGTCAGAGAAAAGACGTGACAATAAAGGTCGCATTTTAAAGACTGGGGAGAGCCAACGAAAAGACGGAAGATACTTATATAAATATGTAGATTCATTTGGAGAACCGCAATTTATCTACTCATGGAAACTGGTGGCTACAGACAGAGTACCAGCAGGAAAGCGTGATTGTGTTCCTCTTCGGGAAAAAGTTGCGGAGCTACTGAAAGACATTCATGATGGCATTGATGTTGTAGGAAAGAAAATGACACTTTGTCAGCTTTACGCAAAGCAGAATGCTCAAAGACCCAATGTGAAGAAAGGCACGCAAACTGGACGGAAATATCTGATGGATATTTTGACAAAGGACAAGTTAGGTGCAAGGAGCATAGACAGCATTAAACCGTCTGACGCTAAAGAATGGGCGATTAGAATGAGTGAAGATGGATATGCTTATCAAACCATCAATAACTATAAGCGTTCTTTAAGGGCTTCATTCTATATTGCGATTGAAGACGATTGTGTTCGGAAGAATCCCTTTGACTTCCAGCTAAATACCGTCATTGATGATGATACTGTTCCTAAAGTCGCATTGACAACGGAGCAGGAAGAAAAGCTGTTATCCTTTGCGAAAGCTGATAAGACCTACAGCAAGAATTATGATGAAATCCTGATACTCTTAAAAACGGGTCTTCGTATTTCAGAGTTTGGCGGTCTGACACTTCCAGATTTGGATTTTGAAAATCGTCTTGTCAAGGTAGACCATCAGTTACTACGAGATACTGAAAATGGATACTACATTGAAACTCCCAAGACTAAAAGTGGCGAACGACAAGTTCCTATGGTTGAAGAAGCCTATCAAGCGTTTCAGCGAGTGCTGGCGAATCGGAAGAACCGTAAATGTGTTGTGATTGATGGTTATAGTAATTTCCTTTTTCTCAATGGGAAAGACTATCCTAAAGTGGCAAGTGATTACAATGGTATGTTGAAAAACCTTGTCAAGAAATACAATAAATATCATGAGGATAAGCTACCCCATATCACTCCACACATTTTGCGTCATACGTTCTGCACTAACTATGCAAATGCAGGAATGAACCCAAAAGCATTGCAGTACATTATGGGGCATGCGAATATAAACATGACGCTGAACTATTACGCACATGCTACATTCGATTCTGCTATGGCAGAGATGAACCGCTTGGAAAAAAAGAAACAGCAGGAACGTCTTGTTGCTTAGTAGTACAGATGAATTTACTACTAATTTACCACTTCTGACAGTCAATTCATGAGGAAATATATAAGGAAACGTGAAGTATCTTCCAACAGTAAAAATGCTCGAAGCCCTTTAGAATAAGGATTTGCGAGCATTTAATGAGATTTAAAAGGATAATTAGAAATCTATGTTTTGTTTGATGGAAAAAGAGTAGAAGTTAGGAAAGAGTTGGGCAACCAGCTCTTTTTTGAAAACAAATCTTCATTTTGAAAATCATCAAAAAAATGGTATAATGGTAGGAAAAGATTCGGCTAACAGTAATAGTGCTTTTAGAATAAGAGGGTAAGCAACCCTATAATCAAGATAAACTAAGATTTTGGAGGAAAAATGAGTAATATTAGTTTAACAACACTTGGTGGTGTACGTGAAAATGGGAAAAATATGTACATTGCTGAAATTGGAGAGTCCATTTTTGTTTTGAATGCAGGGTTAAAATATCCCGAAAATGAACAATTAGGGGTCGATGTGGTGATTCCAAAGATGGACTACCTTTTTGAAAATAAAGATCGAATTGCTGGGGTATTTTTAACTCACGGACATGCAGATGCTATTGGTGCTCTGCCTTATCTCTTGGCTGAAGCCAAGGTACCTGTATTTGGCTCTGAGTTGACCATTGAGTTGGCAAAGCTCTTTGTCAAAGGAAATGACGCAGTCAAGAAATTTAATGATTTTCATGTTATTGATGAAGATACGGAGATTGATTTTGGTGGGACAGTGGTTTCCTTCTTCCCTACGACTTACTCCGTTCCAGAGAGCCTGGGAATTGTCTTGAAGACAGCTGAAGGTAGCATCGTTTATACAGGTGACTTCAAATTTGACCAGACAGCTAGTGAATCCTATGCGACAGACTTCGCTCGTTTGGCAGAAATCGGTCGTGACGGCGTCCTGGCTCTCCTCAGTGATTCGGCCAATGCGGACAGCAATATTCAGGTGGCTAGTGAAAGTGAAGTTAGAGATGAAATTACCCAAACCATTGCTGACTGGGAAGGTCGTATCATCGTTGCAGCTGTTTCCAGTAACCTTTCTCGTATCCAGCAGATTTTTGACGCTGCGGATAAAACAGGTCGACGTATCGTCTTGACAGGATTTGATATTGAAAATATCGTCCGCACAGCGATTCGTCTCAAGAAGTTGTCTTTAGCCAACGAAATTCTCTTGATTAAGCCGAAAGATATGTCTCGCTTTGAAGACCATGAGTTGATTATTCTTGAGACAGGTCGTATGGGTGAACCTATCAATGGACTTCGTAAGATGTCGATTGGTCGCCATCGTTATGTAGAAATCAAGGATGGGGACCTGGTCTATATTGCTACGGCTCCGTCTATTGCTAAAGAAGCCTTCGTTGCGCGTGTGGAAAATATGATTTATCAGGCAGGAGGGGTTGTCAAATTGATCACCCAAAGCTTACGTGTGTCAGGACATGGAAATGCGCGTGATTTGCAGTTGATGATCAATCTCTTGCAACCCAAGTATCTCTTCCCGATTCAAGGGGAATACCGTGAGTTGGATGCCCATGCTAAGGCTGCTATGGCAGTTGGGATGTTGCCAGAACGCATTTTCATCCCTAAAAAGGGAACCAGCATGGCTTATGAGAATGGAGACTTTGTCCCAGCTGGTGCGGTTTCGGCAGGGGATGTCTTGATTGACGGAAATGCTATCGGTGATGTTGGTAATGTAGTCCTTCGTGACCGTAAGGTCTTGTCAGAGGACGGTATTTTCATCGTCGCAATCACCGTTAACCGTCGTGAGAAGAAAATTGTGGCCAAGGCACGTGTTCACACGCGTGGATTTGTTTATCTCAAGAAGAGCCGCGATATTCTCCGTGAAAGTTCAGAATTGATTAACCAAACGGTAGAAGACTATCTTCAAGGAGATGACTTTGACTGGGCAGATCTTAAAGGCAAGGTTCGGGATAATCTGACCAAGTATCTCTTTGATCAAACTAAGCGTCGTCCAGCTATTCTACCAGTAGTCATGGAAGCAAAATAATCATTGAAATAAGTAAAGATAAAGTCTAGTTTCGGCTTTTTCTTATCGGAAAATAGAAGGAGAAAATCATGGCAGTAATGAAAATCGAGTATTACTCACAAGTTTTGGATATGGAGTGGGGAGTGAATGTCCTCTACCCTGATGCCAATCGAGTGGAAGAACCAGAGTGTCAAGATATTCCCGTCTTGTACCTCTTGCACGGGATGTCTGGCAATCATAATAGTTGGCTCAAACGGACCAATGTAGAACGCTTGCTTCAGGGGACTAATCTCATCGTCGTCATGCCCAATACCAGCAACGGTTGGTACACTGATACCCAGTATGGTTTTGACTATTACACAGCTCTAGCAGAGGAATTGCCACAGGTTCTGAAACGCTTCTTCCCTAATATGACTAGTAAGCGTGAAAAGACCTTTATCGCTGGTCTCTCCATGGGAGGCTACGGCTGTTTCAAATTGGCTCTTGCGACAAATCGTTTTTCTCATGCAGCTAGTTTTTCAGGTGCTCTCAGCTTTCAAGATTTTTCTCCTGAGAGCCAAAATCTGGGAAGTCCAGCCTACTGGAGAGGTGTTTTTGGAGAGATTAGAGACTGGACAACTAGTCCCTATTCTCTTGAAAGTCTGGCTAAAAAATCGGATAAAAATACCAAACTTTGGGCGTGGTGTGGCGAACAGGATTTCTTGTATGAAGCCAATAATCTAGCAGTGAAAAATTTCAAAAAATTAGGTTTTGATGTGACCTATAGCCATAGCGCTGGAACTCACGAGTGGTATTATTGGGAAAAACAATTGGAACGGTTTCTAGCAACCCTGCCAATCGATTTCAAATTAGAAGAGAGATTGAGTTAGTTTTTTATAAATGAACCACTATCTATAGTTATTCTTGGCTTCAAAACAATGATGGAAGTCTGTTTTCACTAGACTTTTCAAACGAAAGTAGTAGAATAGTAATAAGATATTGGAGGAAAGAGAGTAGGAAATGTACCGTTATCAAATTGGCATTCCCACATTAGAATATGATCAGTTTGTCAAAGAACATGAATTAGCCAATGTATTACAAAGTAGTGCTTGGGAGGAAGTTAAGTCTAATTGGCAACATGAGAAGTTTGGTGTTTACAGGGAAGAAAAATTACTGGCGACAGCTAGTATTTTGATTAGAACTCTTCCGCTAGGCTATAAAATGTTTTACATCCCAAGAGGACCTATATTGGATTATGGGGATAAAGAACTCTTGAATTTTGCCATTCAGTCTATTAAGTCCTATGCTCGCAGTAAGAGAGCGGTTTTTGTGACTTTTGACCCAAGTATTTGCCTATCTCAAAGTTTAATCAATCAGGAAAAGACAGAATTTCCTGAAAATCTGGCTATTATTGATAGTTTGCAACAAATGGGAGTAAGGTGGTCAGGAAAAACGGAGGAAATGGGAGACACCATTCAACCTCGTATTCAGGCGAAAATATACAAGGAAAATTTTGAAGAAGATAAACTTTCCAAGTCAACAAAACAGGCTATTCGAACAGCACGAAACAAAGGGCTTGAGATTCAATATGGTGGACTGGAACTATTAGATTCATTTTCGGAGTTGATGAAAAAAACTGAGAAGCGAAAAGAGATTCATTTGAGGAATGAAGCCTATTATAAAAAATTGTTAGATAATTTTAAGGACAAGGCCTATATCACCTTGGCCACCTTGGATGTTTCTAAACGTTCGCAAGAATTAGAAGAACAGTTAGCGAAAAATAGAGCCTTGGAAGAGACGTTTACTGAGTCGACTCGAACTTCAAAAGTAGAAGCGCAGAAGAAGGAAAAAGAACGTTTGTTAGAGGAATTGACCTTCTTGCAGGAATATATAGATGTAGGTCAAGCGAGAGTTCCTTTAGCGGCTACTTTGAGTTTGGAATTTGGTACTACCTCTGTTAATATATATGCTGGTATGGATGATGATTTTAAACGTTACAATGCACCAATTTTAACATGGTATGAAACGGCTCGCTATGCCTTTGAGCGAGGTATGGTCTGGCAAAATTTAGGTGGTGTTGAAAACTCTCTCAATGGTGGACTTTATCATTTTAAGGAAAAATTTAATCCAACGATTGAAGAATACTTGGGTGAATTTACAATGCCCACTCATCCTCTCTATCCTCTGTTAAGACTTGCTCTTGATTTCCGTAAAACATTAAGAAAAAAACATAGAAAGTAAGTATATGGCACTAACAACACTCACGAAAGAAGAGTTTCAGACTTATTCTGATCAGGTTTCTTCTCGTTCCTTTATGCAATCTGTCCAGATGGGGGATTTGCTAGAAAAAAGAGGGGCTCGAATTGTTTATCTTGCTTTGAAACAAGAAGGAGAAATTCAAGTTGCAGCTCTGGTTTATAGCTTGCCCATGCTGGGTGGTCTGCATATGGAACTCAATTCGGGGCCAATTTATACCCAACAAGATGCTCTTCCAGTTTTTTATGCAGAGTTAAAAGAATATGCCAAGCAAAATGGTGTATTAGAGTTGCTTGTAAAACCTTATGAAACTTATCAAACTTTTGATAGCCAAGGTAATCCAATAGATGCTGAGAAAAAAAGTATTATTCAAGGTTTAACTGATTTAGGTTATCAATTTGATGGCTTAACAACAGGTTACCCAGGTGGAGAACCAGATTGGTTATACTATAAAGATTTAACTGAATTAACTGAAAAGAGTTTGCTTAAAAGTTTTAGCAAAAAGGGTAAACCCTTGGTGAAAAAGGCTGAAACCTTTGGCATTCGGTTGAAAAAGTTAAAACGTGAAGAACTATCGATTTTTAAGAATATAACAAAAGAAACCTCTGAACGTAGAGAATATAGTGATAAAAGTTTAGAATATTATGAGCATTTTTATGATACTTTTGGAGAACAAGCGGAGTTTCTCATAGCAAGCTTAAATTTTTCGGACTATATGAGCAAATTGCAAGGTGAACAAAGTAAACTAGAAGAAAACTTGGACAAGTTGCGACTTGATTTGAGTAAAAATCCTCATTCTGAGAAAAAACAAAATCAACTGAGAGAATATTCTAGTCAATTTGAAACATTTGAAGTTCGAAAAGCAGAAGCGCGAGACTTGATTGAAAAATATGGAGAAGAAGATATTGTTTTAGCCGGGAGTTTATTTGTTTATATGCCTCAGGAAACGACTTACCTCTTTAGTGGTTCCTACACTGAGTTTAATAAATTCTATTCCCCTGCACTGCTTCAAAAATATGTTATGTTGGAAAGCATAAAACGTGGAATACCTAAATACAACTTCCTAGGCATTCAAGGGATTTTTGATGGAAGTGATGGTGTTTTGCGTTTTAAACAGAATTTTAATGGCTATATTGTACGCAAAGCAGGTACTTTCCGTTACCATCCATCTCCTTTAAAATACAAAGCTATCCAGTTACTCAAAAAAATAGTAGGACGTTAAGGTGAAAAAGTCAGTATTTAGCTTTCTTTTAGCTTCTTTTAGTAAAATAATTTTTATTTGCTAGAAAGGTGGAGAGACATGCGCTGGCTTTTTCGTTTGATAGGGGCTTTCTTTTCTTTTGTGTGGCGTTTGTTTTGGCGTCTGGTTTGGATAGTTGTGCTTTTATGTGTGCTTGCTTTCGGACTTCTCTGGTATCTGAACGGGGATTTTCAAGGAGCGCTAAAGCAAGCAGAACGGTCAGTAAAAATTGGTCAACAAAGTATTGACCAATGGGAGAAAACAGGGCAACTGCCTAAGTTAAGCCAGACAGATAGTCACCAGCATTCTGAAGGAAGGTGGCCACAGGCCTCTGCTCGTATTTACCTGGATCCGCAGATGGATTCACGCTTTCAAGAGGCTTATGTAGAAGCAATCCAGAACTGGAATCAAACTGGTGCTTTTAACTTTGAACTCGTGACTGAGTCTAGTAAGGCGGATATTACGGCTACGGAGATGAACGACGGAGGCACTCCTGTGGCAGGAGAGGCGGAAAGTCAAACTAATCTCTTAACAGGGCAATTCTTGTCCGTAACGGTGCGCTTGAATCATTATTATTTGTCCAATCCATACTATGGCTATTCCTATGAACGCCTTGTCCATACGGCAGAACATGAGTTAGGTCATGCGATTGGCTTGGACCATACAGATGAGAACTCTGTCATGCAACCAGCAGGTTCTTTTTATGGTATCCAGGAAGAGGATGTTGAAAGACTTCGAAAATTATATGAGACCAATGAGTAGGGGACTATTTTTCCCTACTTTTTTGCTATAATGGAACTATGAACAACTTGATTAAATCAAAACTAGAGCTCTTGCCGACCAGCCCTGGTTGTTACATTCACAAGGATAAAAACGGCACCATTATCTATGTAGGAAAGGCTAAAAATCTGCGTAACCGCGTGCGGTCCTATTTCCGTGGAAGTCATGATACCAAAACAGAGGCTTTGGTGTCTGAAATTGTAGATTTTGAATTTATCGTTACGGAGTCTAATATTGAGGCACTTCTCCTAGAAATCAACCTGATTAAGGAAAATAAGCCTAAATACAATATCATGCTCAAGGATGACAAGTCCTATCCCTTCATCAAAATCACTAATGAGCGCTATCCACGCTTGATTATCACTCGTCAGGTCAAGAAGGACGGAGGTCTCTACTTTGGTCCCTATCCAGATGTGGGGGCGGCCAATGAAATCAAGCGACTACTGGATCGGATTTTCCCTTTTCGTAAGTGTACCAATCCACCGTCTAAGGTCTGTTTTTACTACCATATCGGCCAATGCATGAGCCACACCATCTGTAAGAAGGATGAGGACTATTTCAAGTCTATGGCTCAGGAGGTTTCTGATTTTCTGAAAGGCCAAGATGATAAAATCATTGATAACCTCAAGGGCAAAATGGCAGCGGCGGCTCAGACTATGGAGTTTGAACGTGCGGCGGAATACCGTGACCTGATTCAGGCTATTGGAACGCTTCGAACCAAGCAACGGGTCATGGCTAAGGATCTCCAAAATCGCGATGTCTTTGGCTACTATGTGGATAAGGGCTGGATGTGTGTGCAAGTTTTCTTTGTTCGTCAGGGCAAGCTCATCGAGCGCGATGTCAATCTATTCCCCTACTTCAATGATCCAGATGAGGATTTTTTGACCTATGTAGGACAATTCTATCAAGAAAAATCTCATCTAGTTCCCAATGAGGTACTGATTCCGCAGGATATTGACGAAGAAGCTGTCAAGGCTTTGGTGGATACCAAGATTCTCCAACCCCAACGTGGAGAGAAAAAACAGCTGGTCAATCTAGCCATAAAAAATGCACGTGTTAGTCTGGAGCAGAAATTTAACCTGCTAGAAAAATCAGTCGAAAAGACCCAAGGAGCTATTGAAAATCTAGGACGTTTGCTCCAAATTCCGACTCCAGTTCGCATCGAGTCCTTCGATAATTCCAACATCATGGGGACTAGTCCTGTTTCAGCTATGGTGGTCTTTGTCAACGGCAAACCAAGTAAAAAAGATTATCGTAAGTATAAAATCAAGACTGTGGTTGGACCAGACGACTATGCCAGTATGCGTGAGGTTATTCGCAGACGTTATGGTCGAGTACAACGAGAAGGTTTGACTCCTCCAGATTTGATTGTCATTGATGGGGGACAAGGTCAAGTCAATATCGCCAAGCAAGTCATCCAAGAGGAACTGGGCTTGGATATTCCCATTGCAGGTCTGCAAAAGAATGATAAGCACCAAACTCATGAATTGCTCTTTGGAGATCCGCTGGAAGTGGTGGACTTGTCTCGTAATTCTCAGGAATTTTTCCTCCTCCAACGTATCCAAGATGAGGTGCACCGCTTTGCTATCACTTTCCATCGCCAACTGCGCTCCAAAAATTCCTTTTCATCACAATTGGATGGGATTGACGGTCTGGGACCTAAACGCAAGCAAAATCTCATGAGGCACTTCAAGTCTCTGACCAAAATCAAGGAAGCAAGTGTGGATGAGATTGTCGAAGTCGGTGTGCCTAGAGTCGTTGCAGAAGCTGTGCAGAGGAAGTTGAACTCGCAGGAAACAGAAACCTTGCCTCAAGTGGCAGAAGAAAGAGTAGATTATCAAACAGAAGGAGACCATCATGAACCATAAAATCGCAATTTTATCAGATATTCATGGCAATGCGACAGCCTTAGAAGCAGTGATTGCAGATGCTAAAACCCAAGGAGTCAGTGAATATTGGATTCTGGGAGATATTTTTCTACCTGGTCCAGGTGCAAATGACTTGGTCGCCCTGCTAAAGGACCTTCCTATCATAGCCAGTGTTCGAGGCAATTGGGATGATTGTGTCCTTGAGGTCTTGGATGGGCAATACGGTTTGGAACATCCAAAAGAAATCCAGCTCATGCGATTGACCCAGTTTTTGATGGAGCGAATGGATCCTGCAACGATTGTCTGGCTACGAAGCTTGCCTTTGCTGGAAAAGAAAGAAATTGACGGATTGCGCTTTTCTATCTCTCATAATTTACCTGACAAAAACTATGGTGGTGACTTGCTAGTTGAGAATGATACAGAGAAATTTGACCAACTCCTAGATGAGGAAACCGACGTGGCAGTCTATGGTCATGTCCACAAGCAGTTGCTTCGTTACGGCAGTCAAGGGCAACAAATCATCAATCCAGGGTCGATTGGCATGCCCTATTTTAATTGGGATGCGTTAAAAAATCACCGTGCCCAGTATGCCGTGATAGAAATTGAAGATGGGGAATTGGTAAATATCCTATTTCGTAAAGTTGCTTATGACTACGAAGCGGAGTTGGAATTGGCTAAGTCTCAGGGGCTTCCCTTTATCGAAATGTATGAAGAACTACGTCGTGAAGATAACTATCAGGGACACAATCTGGAATTATTAGCAAGCTTAATAGAAAAGCATGGGTATGTAGAAGATGTGAAGAATTTTTTTGATTTTTTGTAAGAGTTTCCTAAAATAACCAATGCAAATTAAAAACGATTGGCTCGTCCAATCGCTTTTAGTATATCTTATTGTAACTGAGATTGATCTGGGAGATAAGAACCACCTAGATAGGTATTGCTGAGTTTTTCGAGTGTTCCGTCTTGGTAGAGTTCTTTGAGTGCTTTATCAAATTGTTCTTTAAACTCTTTTTGGTCGCTTGAGAAAACAATATAATTGTTGGGGCTATCGACAGAAGGTAAATCAACAACTGAGAGATCTAGGTCGCGGTCCTTGATGATCTTTTGAACGGATACCTTGTCAAAGACTAGGAAATCAAATTCACCGTTAGCAAGGTCTAGGATTCGTTTACCGATATCTTCACCAGAAAAATCGATAGTAGCAGGATTGTCAGTGTGTTTCTGATTCCAGTTATTGATGAATTGAGCGTTTGAAGTTCCGGTATCCTCTTGCGTTGTTTTGCCAGCAATTTGATCAAGAGAAGTCAAAGGATTTTTCTTGTTGCTAACAAGGACGAGGGGATTGTTGGAAATCGGAAGCGAGTATAGGTATTTTTCAGCACGCTCTTTTGTGTAACTCAAGTTATTGGCAGCTGCTTGATAGTGACCAGAATCAAGTCCAGGGAAGATACTTTCCCAGGCAGTTCTTTGGAATTGAATCTCGTAGTCGCTGAGTTTTTCATCCACTGCTTTTAGAACTTCGATATCGAAGCCTGTCAGATTTCCCTTGTCTTCGTAGTCAAATGGCGGCACGTCGCCAGCTGTAGCAAGGACGATTGTCTTTTGAGCGCTAGTCTCTTTGGGTGTAGCTTGATTCCCACAGGCAACCAAAAATGGTAGGATAGCTAGTAATAGGCTAAATTTTTTCATACTGTCTCCATTCAAATGTAAAGTACTTGCTAGTTTATCAGAAATGTTCCTGATAAACCAATATATATCTTTTATGTCTGTGATAGAAAAACTTAATCATGAAAAATCCCTGCAAGCTCTTTCAAATTATGGTAGAATGGAAGCAGTAGAATTAGAAAAGGAAATCGATTATGAAATTTCTTGAATTAAACAAAAAACGTCATGCGACCAAGCATTTCACTGATAAGCCAGTTGATCCAAAAGATGTGCGTACGGCTATCGAAATTGCAACCTTGGCGCCAAGCGCCCACAACAGCCAGCCTTGGAAATTTGTAGTTGTTCGTGAGAAAAATGCTGAACTGGCAAAGTTGGCTTATGGTTCAAACTTTGAGCAGGTATCATCAGCGCCTGTAACCATTGCCTTGTTTACAGATACGGACTTAGCCAAACGTGCTCGTAAGATTGCCCGTGTTGGTGGTGCTAATAACTTTTCTGAAGAGCAACTTCAATATTTTATGAAAAATCTGCCAGCTGAGTTTGCCCGTTACAGTGAGCAACAAGTCAGCGACTACCTAGCCCTCAATGCAGGTTTGGTTGCTATGAACTTGGTTCTTGCTCTGACAGACCAAGGGATTGGTTCCAACATTATCCTTGGTTTTGACAAATCAAAAGTTAATGAAGTTTTGGAAATCGAAGACCGTTTCCGCCCAGAACTCTTGATCACAGTGGGTTATACAGACGAAAAATTGGAACCAAGCTACCGCTTGCCAGTAGATGAAATCATCGAGAAAAGATAGAAAGAAGAAAAAATGACAGCAATTGATTTTACAGCAGAAGTAGAAAAACGCAAAGAAGACCTCTTGGCTGACTTGTTTAGCCTTTTGGAAATCAACTCAGAACGTGATGACAGCAAAGTTGATGCTGAGCATCCATTTGGGCCTGGGCCGGTCAAAGCTTTGGAAAAATTCCTTGAAATCGCAGACCGCGATGGCTACCCAACTAAAAATGTTGACAACTACGCAGGACATTTTGAGTTTGGTGATGGAGAAGAAGTTCTCGGAATCTTTGCTCACATGGACGTGGTGCCAGCTGGTAGCGGTTGGGACACAGATCCTTACACACCGACTATCAAAGACGGTCGCCTTTATGCGCGTGGTGCTTCAGATGACAAGGGACCTACAACAGCTTGTTACTATGGTTTGAAAATCATCAAAGAATTGGGCCTTCCAACTTCTAAAAAAGTTCGCTTCATCGTCGGAACAGACGAAGAATCAGGCTGGGCAGACATGGACTACTACTTCGAGCACGTAGGACTTGCCAAACCAGACTTCGGTTTCTCTCCAGACGCTGAATTCCCTATCATCAATGGTGAAAAAGGAAATATCACGGAATACCTTCACTTTGCAGGAGAAAATACAGGTGCAGCTCGTCTTCACAGCTTCACAGGTGGTTTACGTGAAAACATGGTGCCTGAATCAGCAACAGCTGTTGTTTCAGGAGATTTGGCTGACTTGCAAGCTAAACTAGATGCCTTTGTTGCAGAACACAAACTTAGAGGAGAACTTCAAGAAGAAGCTGGCCAATACAAGGTGACGATCATTGGTAAATCAGCCCACGGTGCTATGCCTGCTTCAGGTATCAATGGTGCGACTTACCTAGCCCTCTTCCTTAGCCAGTTTGACTTTGCTGGTCCAGCAAAAGACTACCTTGACATCGCTGGAAAAATTCTATTGAACGACCATGAAGGTGAAAGTCTCAAGATTGCTCATGTGGATGAAAAGATGGGTGCTCTTTCTATGAATGCAGGCGTCTTCCGCTTTGATGAAACAAGCGCTGATAATACCATTGCCCTTAATATCCGCTATCCAAAAGGAACAAGTCCAGAGCAAATCAAGTCAATCCTTGAAAACTTGCCGGTTGCTTCTGTTAGCCTTTCTGAACATGGTCATACGCCTCACTATGTGCCAATGGAAGATCCACTTGTGCAAACCTTGTTGAATGTTTATGAAAAACAAACTGGTCTTAAAGGTCACGAGCAAGTCATCGGTGGTGGTACCTTTGGTCGCTTGCTAGAACGAGGTGTTGCCTACGGTGCCATGTTCCCAGACTCTATTGACACCATGCACCAAGCCAATGAATTTATCGCCTTGGACGATCTCTTCCGAGCAGCAGCAATTTATGCCGAAGCTATTTACGAATTGATCAAATAAAACGATAGAAGTCTGAGATCTTATGCTTGGACTTCTTTTTGGAGGGAAAGTAGATGTCTCAAATCGAAAGAATCAAACAGGCTATCACGGCGGATTCGCAGAATGCCAGCTATACAGAGCGTGGCATTGAGCCTCTCTTTGCAGCGCCAAAAACTGCTCGCATCAATATCATCGGTCAGGCTCCGGGACTTAAAACTCAAGAAGCAAGCCTTTACTGGAAAGATAAAAGTGGTGACCGCTTGCGGGATTGGCTAGGTGTGGATGAAGATACCTTTTATAATTCAGGTTATTTTGCTGTTTTGCCTATGGATTTCTACTTTCCAGGGCATGGTAAGTCAGGTGATTTACCGCCGCGAGCAGGTTTTGCAGAAAAATGGCATCCGCAGCTCTTACAGGAATTGCCTGATATTCAGTTAACCCTCTTGATTGGGCAATATGCCCAAGCCTACTATTTACAGGAGAAAATCAGTGGGAAGGTAACGGAGAGGGTGAAACACTATAAAGACTATCTGCCAACCTATTTTCCACTAGTTCACCCCTCACCACGAAATCAAATCTGGATGGCCAAAAATCCTTGGTTTGAGTCAGAAGTGGTGCCAGATTTGAAAAAAAGAATTAAAACCATTTTATAGTCAATGAAAATCAAAGAGCAAACTAGGAAGCTAGCCGCAGGTTGCTCAAAGTACAGCTTTGAGGTTGTGGATAGAACTGACGAAGTCAGTAACCATACCTATTGTAAGGCGACGCTGACGTGGTTTGAAGAGATTTTCGAAGAGTATTAGGAGAAAAAGAATGAAAGAAATAACCTTTGACGCATTTTACCAGCTTTACCAAAATGAGCAACTTTCTTTAGTGGATGTGAGAGAAGTGGATGAGTTTGAAGCTCTTCATTTAGAAGGTGCTCAGAATCTTCCTCTGAGTCAACTGACTGATACCTATGATCAATTGGACAAGGACCAGTTACATTATGTTATTTGTAAATCTGGAATGAGATCGGCGCGTGCTTGCCAATTTCTAGCTGAACAAAGTTATGAGGTTATCAATGTCCAAGGTGGTATGACTGCCTTTGAAGAACTCTAAACATAAGAATTTTCTCCTACTTGGTGTGATTTAGGTAGGAGAATATTATTTTTAGATAATTCTTATTTTTAAGAATCTTGAAAACATTCAATATTTACTTCGTGAAGCTTTTTTCATACTCCTATTCATGATATACTAGGTCAGTATTTTATAAATATAAAGGAGATTTTCATGGCTAAAAAAGGTGCCCTAACAGGTTTGCTCCTGTTTGGAATATTTTTTGGTGCGGGGAACTTGATTTTTCCGCCTTCTCTGGGTGCTCTATCTGGAGAACATTTTCTTCCTGCCATCGCAGGTTTTGTCTTTTCAGGTGTCGGTATCGCCGTCTTGACTCTGATTATTGGAACGCTAAATCCTAAAGGATATATCTACGAGATTTCAACAAAGATAGCGCCTTGGTTTGCGACTCTTTACCTCTCAGTTCTTTACTTGTCAATCGGTCCATTCTTTGCTATCCCACGTACTGCTACAACAGCTTACGAAGTAGGGATTAGCCCCCTTTTGTCGGATGCAAATAAAGGGCTTGGTTTGATTGTCTTTACGGTTCTTTATTTTGTGGCAGCCTATTTGATTTCGCTCAATCCATCAAAAATCTTGGATCGTATCGGCCGTATTTTAACGCCAGTCTTTGCGATTTTGATTGTTATCTTGGTTGTTCTGGGAGCTTTCAAATACGGTGGAACAAGTCCTCAAGTTGCTTCAGCTGCTTATCAAGCTTCTGCCTTTGGTACAGGTTTCCTAGAAGGTTACAATACCTTGGACGCCCTTGCTTCAGTTGCCTTTAGCGTAATCGCAGTTCAAACCTTGAAACAACTTGGATTTTCAAGTAAGAAAGAATACATTTCGACTATTTGGGTGGTTGGTATCGTTGTAGCCCTTGCTTTCAGCGCTCTGTATATTGGTTTAGGTTTCCTTGGAAATCATTTCCCAGTACCAGCTGAGGCTATGAAGGGTGGAACACCAGGTGTTTACATCTTGTCACAAGCCACCCAAGAAATCTTTGGCTCAACAGCCCAACTCTTCCTGGCAGCTATGGTTACTGTAACCTGCTTCACAACAACAGTTGGTTTGATTGTGTCAACAGCTGAGTTCTTTAATGAGCGCTTCCCACAAATCAGCTACAAGGTTTATGCGACAGCCTTTACCTTGATTGGATTTGTCATTGCCAATTTGGGTCTTGATGCGATTATCAAGTACTCAATCCCTGTGCTGGTTATTTTGTACCCAATCACGATTGCCATCGTTATGATTGTCATTGTCAACAAATTCGTGGCTCTTTCAAAACCAGGTATGCAGTTGACAATTGCTGTTGTTACAGCTATTGGCATTGCAAGCGTACTAGGAAGCTCCTTTAAGGTTGAATTTTTTGCAAATCTTGTTAGCGTTCTTCCTTTTGCCAAGGCCTCACTCCCATGGTTGGTGCCAGCCATCGTTGGAATCTTGCTCTCATTGGTTTTACCAAACAAGCAAGAAAGTGATGTTTTTGAAATGGAATAATCACTAATACTCTTCGAAAATCAAATTCAAACCGCGTCAACGTCGCCTTGTCGTACTCAAGTACAGCCTGCGGCTAGTTTCCTAGTTTGCTCTTTGATTTTCATTGAGTATAAAATCACTTTTGTAGCCAAGTCTACAGGAGTGATTTTCTTTTTTTATCCGATGATAAATGTGTTATAATAGGTAGCAAAAGAGGTGAAGAAATGAATCAAACAGTAGAATATATCAAAGAACTAACAGCTATTGCATCGCCAACAGGCTTCACTCGTGAGATTTCGGACTATTTAGTCAAGACTTTAGAAGGTTTTGGTTACCAGCCGGTTCGCACAGCTAAGGGCGGTGTCAATGTGACCATTAAAGGTCAAAAAGATGAACAACACCGCTATGTGACTGCCCATGTAGATACGCTGGGTGCCATTGTCCGTGCTGTCAAACCAGACGGTCGTCTCAAAATGGACCGTATCGGTGGTTTTCCTTGGAACATGATTGAAGGAGAAAACTGTACCGTTCATGTGGCTAGCACAGGTCAAAAGCTATCAGGTACCATCCTCATCCACCAAACTTCTTGCCATGTCTATAAGGATGCAGGAACTGCAGAACGCACGCAGGACAATATGGAAGTGCGTTTGGACGCCAAAGTAACAAATGAAAAAGAAACTCGTGCCTTGGGGATTGAGGTCGGTGATTTTATCAGTTTTGACCCACGAACTGTCGTGACAGAGACAGGTTTTATCAAGTCTCGTCATTTGGACGACAAGGTCAGCGCAGCGATTTTGCTTAACCTGCTTCGTATCTATAAGGAAGAGAAGATTGAATTGCCCGTAACAACCCATTTTGCTTTTTCAGTCTTTGAAGAAGTGGGACACGGTGCTAATTCTAACATTCCTGCTCAGGTAGTAGAATATCTGGCTGTGGACATGGGAGCTATGGGAGATGACCAGCAGACAGACGAATATACAGTATCCATCTGTGTCAAGGATGCTTCAGGTCCTTATCACTATGACTTCCGTCAACACTTGGTTGCTTTGGCTAAAGAGCAAGATATTCCATTTAAGCTGGATATCTATCCATTTTATGGTTCGGATGCTTCAGCAGCTATGTCTGCAGGGGCAGAAGTCAAACACGCCCTTCTCGGTGCTGGTATCGAGTCTAGTCATTCTTATGAGCGCACTCATATTGACTCGGTGGTTGCAACAGAGCGTATGGTTGATGCTTATCTGAAGAGCGCATTGGTAGACTAATATGTGCCTTATTTGTCAGAGAATTGAGCTCATCAAGAAGGGAGAAAATCCCTATTTTGTCAAAGAATTAGGAACAGGATATGTAGTCATTGGAGATCACCAGTATTTTGCAGGCTATAGTCTTTTTCTAGCCAAGGAACATGTCACCGAATTGCATCATTTAGAAAAGGAAACGAGGCTCCGTTTTCTAGAGGAAATGAGTTTAGTCCAAGAGGCAGTTGCCAAGGCCTTTACTGCTGAGAAAATGAATATCGAGCTTCTAGGCAATGGCGATGCCCACCTTCATTGGCACATTTTCCCTAGACGAACAGGTGATATGAATGGTCACGGCCTCAAGGGACGTGGTCCAGTCTGGTGGGTTCCCTTTGAAGAAATGACAGCAGAAACCTGCCAAGCAAAACCTGATGAGATTGAAAAATTAGTCAAACGTTTATCGTCAGAACTAGATAAACTATTAGAAATAAAGGAGTAAAAATGAAAAAAAGATACCTTGTCTTGACAGCCTTGCTAGCCTTGACATTGGCAGCTTGTTCACAAGAAAAAACAAAAAATGAAGATGGAGCAGCTAAAACAGAGCAAACAGCTAAAGCTGATGGAACAGTCGGTAGTAATTCTCAAGGAACTGCCCAGAAAAAAGCAGAAGTGGTCAATAAAGGAGACTACTACAGCATCCAAGGGAAATACGATGAAATCATCGTAGCAAATAAACACTATCCATTGTCGAAAGACTACAATCCAGGGGAAAATCCAACAGCCAAGGCAGAGTTGGTCAAACTCATCAAGGCTATGCAAGAGGCAGGTTTCCCGATTAGCGACCATTATAGTGGTTTTAGAAGTTATGAAACTCAGACCAAGCTCTATCAAGATTATGTCAACCAAGATGGGAAGGCAGCAGCTGACCGTTACTCTGCCCGTCCTGGCTATAGCGAACACCAGACAGGCTTGGCCTTTGATGTGATTGGGACTGATGGTGATTTGGTAACAGAAGAAAAAGCAGCCCAATGGCTTTTGGATCATGCAGCTGATTATGGCTTTGTTGTCCGTTATCTCAAAGGTAAGGAAAAGGAAACAGGCTATATGGCTGAAGAATGGCACCTGCGTTATGTCGGAAAAGAAGCAAAAGAAATTGCTGCAAGTGGTCTCAGTTTGGAAGAGTATTACGGCTTTGAAGGCGGAGATTACGTCGATTAAAAAATAAACTTTTCTCTTGCAATTCCAGATAAATAGTGTATAATAGATGGGTATGTGAAAAGCATACTTGTGGGAGGTAAAAATCTCTAATTACCGCCAAAACCACAAAGGAGGATTTAAAAATGGCTAAAAAAGTCGAAAAACTTGTAAAATTGCAAATCCCTGCTGGTAAAGCTACACCAGCTCCACCGGTTGGACCTGCTCTTGGTCAAGCTGGTATCAACATCATGGGATTCACAAAAGAGTTCAACGCTCGTACAGCTGACCAAGCTGGGATGATTATTCCAGTTGTTATCTCAGTTTACGAAGATAAATCATTTACTTTCGTTACGAAAACACCACCAGCTGCTGTTCTTTTGAAAAAAGCTGCAGGTGTTGAAAAAGGATCAAGTACACCTAATAAAACTAAAGTTGCTACAGTTACTCGTGCACAAGTACAAGAAATTGCAGAAACTAAGATGCCAGATTTGAACGCAGCAAACGTAGAGTCTGCAATGCGTATGATCGAAGGTACTGCTCGTTCTATGGGATTCACTGTTGTTGACTAATCAATAACACAGTAGAAAATCTCACAGCAGTCTATTAGTTGCTTTTCATACTAGGCAAGTGACTGATACTTGTACTTGGGTACAGCAAGGGAACTTAAGGCCGTAGGAAAAGGAAAGTAATAGACTGAAAACCCGCAAGACTTCATCATTTCGAGGAGTGACGTGGGAGATGAAAATCGATTGAACCACTTACAAGGAGAATAGAAAATGGCTAAAAAAAGCAAACAACTTCGTGCTGCTCTTGAGAAAATCGACAGCACAAAAGCATACAGCGTAGAAGAAGCTGTAGCACTTGCAAAAGAAACTAACTTTGCAAAATTTGACGCAACTGTAGAAGTTGCTTACAACTTGAACATCGACGTTAAAAAAGCTGACCAACAAATCCGTGGAGCAATGGTATTGCCAAACGGTACTGGTAAAACTTCACGCGTTCTTGTTTTCGCACGCGGTGCAAAAGCTGAAGAAGCAAAAGCTGCTGGTGCAGACTTTGTTGGTGAAGATGACCTTGTTGCTAAAATCAACGACGGTTGGTTGGACTTCGACGTAGTTATCGCTACACCTGATATGATGGCTCTTGTTGGACGTCTTGGACGTGTCCTTGGACCACGTAACTTGATGCCAAACCCTAAAACTGGTACTGTAACAATGGATGTTGCTAAAGCAGTTGAAGAGTCTAAAGGTGGTAAAATCACTTACCGTGCTGACCGTGCAGGTAACGTTCAAGCAATCATCGGTAAAGTATCATTTGAAGCTGAAAAATTGGTTGAAAACTTTAAAGCTTTCAACGAAACAATCCAAAAAGCAAAACCAGCTACAGCTAAAGGAACTTACGTAACAAACTTGACTATCACAACTACTCAAGGTGTTGGTATCAAAGTTGACGTAAACTCACTTTAATCAGTAGTTAAAGTAATGTAAAAAAGTTGAAGACGCTATGTCTCAACTTTTTTTGATTTCAAAATCTAGTGGAATGAATCTGGAATAGTCCATCGAGCTTTCTAATACTCTTCGAAAATCTCTTCAAACCACGTCAACGTCGCCTTGCCGTGCGTATGGTTACTGACTTCGT
>NZ_VMKU01000062.1:0-11168 GCF_013276315.1 Streptococcus sp. 2741
TCGAACTGAATCTTTCTGAAAGACAAATCAATCGTCTGCTACTAGCCTATCAACAGAAAGGAAAAGAAGCCTTCAGACACGGAAACAGAAATCAAAAACCAAAACATGCAATCCCTGATGAAATCAAAATAATTGCCCTCAATCTCACCATTTTTTTGGGACATCATCACTTTCGATTGACAGCCTCAATCCACTATAACTCTGCACATAAAAATGGAGAAGATGGCAATCCTCTTCTCCAAATATTAACTTCTTTACAAACCAACTATAGTTGACAAAGAACCTAAAATCAATTGATAACACAAGGTCAAGTCGGTCAACTCTTTCAACTGAAGCCCTGTCAATTCTTCCCATTTATCAATTTTGTATTGGAGAGAATTGCGGTGCAGATAGAGTTGCTGGGCTGTTTTTGTTAGGACAGCACTATTTTCCCAAAGGGAGAGAATGATTTCCTGAATCTGATCCTGGTCCAAAATCATCTGGTGTAGACATTCCTTGATTGGCTTCAAGTCCACGAGCCTTTCTCCCATACTCCAAAGATAGAGCTGTGAAAAAGTATGAACACCTTGGTGACCCTGACGCCACCAAGTCTTAAACAAATCTCTCTCTGCTTTAATCAAGTCTGATAGGGCTTGATGTCTTGCCTGAGACCAAACCTGGCCTAACATGATAGAGAGACGAAGTCCAAAGTCATACTCAACCGCTTCAATCGTATCAGATAAGATTGAACGTACAGAGGTGTACTTATCTTGTTGCAGCACGAAAACATAATCCTGAGCTCCGACCTGAAGCACCGTCTGACAATTCGGAAAAAGAGTCCGCATCATATCTAGCCAAGAAGCCAGATTTTCCTGCTGAAAATAGGAAAGATGGCAATACACCAACTGAATCTTTTTAAAAGTTTGCGGTGCCTGACCCTTCCCCTCAATCAGATAGGAATACCAAGGATTGAGCGAACGAGCCTGCTCCTGCTGGGTCAAAAGGGAAATCAACTGCTTTTCACGCTCACTGAGCCCAGCTTTCTCCAGCAAAATCCACTGCTGAGAAGCTAAAGGGAGAGTGAGATAGCCCTCTTTCTCTACTGGTTGGTCTGAAATCTGAGCCTCAGGAAACCAGTCTTGTAGTTCTTTTGTCATCATGTCCTAGCCCTCCACTTTTTGGATGCACCACCAAATCAAGCTCTCAAGACGTTCCAAATTTTCAGTCATATGGAGATAGCCCATCACAGCTTCAAAACCTGTGGACATGCGGTAAGTCACCACATCGGCATTTTTAGCCTTTGTGTGGCTATTGGTATTGCGGCCACGTTTGTAGATTTCTTTTTCTCTTTCCGTTAGGACTTGCTCCTCTAACATGAGGGAAATCAGGCTAGCCTGAGCTTTGGCCGACACATACTTGGTCGCTTCTTGATGGAGTTTATTGGGTTTGGTCATGCCTTTGAGGATGAGGTGACGACGAATATACATGGAATAAACCGCATCTCCTTCAAAGGCTAGCGCAATCCCATTAATGAGATTGACATCAATCACGTGTCCACCTCACTCCATCCTTGGTGTCAAGGAGCTTAATTCCCTGAGCAGCCAATTGATCACGGATTTGGTCTGCTGTCGCAAAGTCACGATTGGCACGCGCCTCTTGGCGTTTTTGAATCAAGTCTTCAATCTCTGCATCCAAAGCTTCCTCAACAAAGACAATTCCAAAAATTTCTAACATATCTGCAAGAGCTTGCTTGACACTTGCATCATAGTTCCCTGAGTTGATCCATTTGGCCATTTCAAAGACAACTGTGATACCGTTGGCAGCATTAAAATCTTCATCCATAGCTGCTACAAACTTATCTTTAAAGTTTTGTAACTCTTGGGCATCCACGTTTCCTGTAAATGGTTGCTCATAAGTATTCTTCAGATACTTGAGATTGGTCTCGGCATCGCGAACTGCCTTTTCCGTGAAGTTGATAGGCTTACGGTAGTGCTGGGTCGCAAAGAAGAAACGAAGTACTTGCCCATCAAGAGTTTTAAGGGCATCGTGTACCGTAATGAAGTTACCCAAGGACTTAGACATTTTGACATTGTCGATATTGACAAAGCCATTGTGCATCCAGTAGTTAGCAAAAGTCTTGCCTGTTTTAGCTTCAGACTGGGCAATTTCATTGGTGTGGTGTGGAAACTCTAGGTCAGCTCCACCACCGTGGATATCAATGGTATCACCTAAAATCTCTGTCGACATGACTGAACACTCAATATGCCAACCCGGACGTCCAGGTCCCCAAGGACTATCCCAAGAAATCTCACCTGGTTTGGAAGATTTCCATAGGGCAAAGTCTACAGGATTTTCCTTACGAGCCGTTTCTTCATCGATACGACCTGAAGCACCTAGCTCCAAATCTTCCAAGGTTTTATTAGCCAATTTGGCATAGTTGTGGGATTTTTCCACACGGAAGTAAACATCCCCTTGACTCTCGTAGGCAAAGCCTTTTTCAATCAAATCTTCCACAAAGCGGATGATGTCAATCATAAACTCCACCACACGCGGATGGCGAGTCGCAGGTTTGACGCCCAAGGCCGTCACATCCTCACGAAAGGCAGCGATGTACTTGTCCGCAACCTCCTGAGGCGTGATGCCTTCTTCCCTGGCACGGTTGATTATCTTATCATCTACATCCGTAAAATTGGAAATATAGGCAACCTCATAACCACGATACTCAAAATAGCGACGAATGGTATCAAAAGTCACCGTTGAACGGGCATTCCCCACGTGGATATAGTTGTAGACGGTTGGTCCACAAACATACATCTTGACTTTGCCGTCCTCGATTGGGACAAATTCTCGCAAATCACGAGACATGGTGTCGTAGATTTTAATCATAAAATAATAGTCAGGAAAACCAAAATCAAAGAACACTTAGTTTCATCACTAAGAGTTCAATTGAATTTCAGTCCGAATATCTCTACACTTCGGAATCCCTTGCTCCTTTCTCATTCAGATAAACCACCTGAGTCTGTTTGACAAAGCCAATTTTTTCATACAAACGTTTGGCACCTACATTGCTATCCTCTACTGCAATTTGGAACTCCTTATCATTTTGCTCAATTAGTTGGTTGACAAGGGATTTTGCTAAGTAGCTTCCATAGCCTTCCCCACGTTCAGGTTCCAATATTGCTAAACCGTAGAAGTAATTCGTATTAGTCGATAAATCTACCGTGCAAGTTCCAATAACCTGACTGTCTTTTAACAAAATATATAAGCGACTTTCTGGATCCTTCAGAGCTTCAGCGACATATCTATCCACAACTTCTCTCGATTCATGTTCCTCTGAAAATGCCTGAAATTTTAACTGGCTAATTTGCTCCTGATACGAACTATCTGCTAACAAAACTTCAAGATTAGAAAGTTTTGCTAACTGATATGGTCTTCTATCCTTACCTAACCAGGTTTCTGTCTCTTCATCCTCGACCAATCCCCAATTATTGACAAAATCAGGATGACGCTCTAGAAAAATACGCTCTGTCTGAAAAGTGACTGAACAAATAGAGAAAGAAGCTGTTTCTTTCTCAAAACTCGTAAACAAAGCACGCGCAATCCCCTGACGGCGATGACCTGGATGAACCAGTATCGTCACTTCTACATCTTGGTCATCTGCATAGACAGTTAATAAACCAACAAGTTCGCCTTTTTCATAATAAAGGAAAAAGGCGGGCATGTTTGGGTCAAAATTAAGCATGTTAGAGAGATAGGGATCGCGATAGGTACCGTCATAGTTTTGGCAACAGTTAATTACTTTTTTCGCCTCAGATAGCTCTTCTTGGCTTAACTTGTTTCTTGCTTGAATCATATAGGTATCCTCTACAAACCAGACGATCTATGACTGGCTTCTTTAGCCTGCTCGAGTTTATTAACATAATACTCTCGTTTTTCTTCGACTTCGTGAATGACAGGCTCATCCTTCTTACCATGAAGGCGGACAATCTTAGCCGGAATACCGACAACCGTCACATCACTAGGTACATCTGCCACGACAACTGCTGCTGCACCAACCTTGGCATTTTCACCGATTTCCACTGGTCCGATGACTTGGGCATGAGCCGATATGAGAGCTCCCTTTCGAACGGTCGGATGGCGTTTTCCAACATCCTTACCAGTTCCACCAAGAGTCACCCCGTGATAAAGAAGAACGCCTTTTTCAACGATCGCTGTTTCTCCAATCACCAAGCCTGAACCGTGGTCGATAAAGACACCTGAATCAATCTGGGCACCTGGATGAATCTCAATCTGAGTCCAAAAGCGCCAGAACTGACTGTGCATACGAGCCAGGAGTTTGAAGTCGTACTTCCAGAGAAAATGCGAGAGACGGTGGGCCGCCAAGGCCTTGACACCTGGATAAGTCAGCAAAACCTCCAAAGTGGTGCGGGCCGCTGGATCATTTTCTTTTACGATATCAATGGTTTCGCGCCACCACCCCATACATTTCTCCTTTTCTTACTCTGAATCTTTTGGTATTTCTGTAAATTCTTTCTTAGGTTTGTGATCCTTGTGATGACGTGGGCGGTGAGGGCGCTCAGACTTTTCACCTTTTTCATCATGCTCAGGTTTTGGCGGACGAGGTAGAAGAGCCTTCATAGAGGCATCGATACGGCCTTTTTCATCAATCTTGATAACCTTAACATCAACTTCATCCCCGATTTCTACCAAATCCTCTACACGATTGGTACGAGTCCAAGCCATCTCCGAGATATGAACAAGAGCATCTGTCTTATCAAAGAGGTTAACAAAGGCACCAAATTTCTCGATACGAACGACTTTAGCAAGGTAAACTTCGTCCACCTTAGCTTCACGAACCAAACCAGCAATAATTTCTTTAGCACGATTGATGGCATCTTGGTCGCTAGAGTAGATAGATACGTTACCTTCTTCGTCGATGTCAATCTTAACGCCTGTTTCAGCGATAATCTTGTCGATGGTTTCTCCACCCTTACCGATGACAATCTTAATCTTGTCCACATCAATCTTAATGGTATCAATTTTCGGAGCAGTTGGAGCCAATTCTGGACGAACTTCTGGAATGGTTGCTTCAATGACATCAAGGATTTCAAAACGCGCTTTCTTGGCTTGAGCAAGGGCCTCCGTCAAGATTTCTGCAGTAATCCCTTGAATCTTAATATCCATTTGAAGGGCTGTAATCCCGTCACGAGTTCCGGCAACCTTGAAGTCCATGTCTCCAAAGTGATCTTCCAAACCTTGGATATCTGTCAAGACTGTGTAGTTATTTCCATCTGAGATAAGTCCCATGGCAATCCCTGCTACTGGCGCCTTGATTGGCACACCACCAGCCATAAGGGCAAGAGTACCCGCACAGATAGAGGCTTGAGATGAAGAACCATTTGATTCCAAGACCTCAGCTACCAGACGGATAGCGTAGGGGAATTCTTCCAAACTTGGCAAGACTTGAGCAAGGGCACGCTCACCGAGAGCCCCGTGACCGATTTCACGACGACCTGGCGCACCATAACGACCTGTTTCCCCTACAGAATATTGAGGGAAGTTATAGTGGTGCATAAAGCGTTTCTTGTACTCTGGATCCAAACCATCAATGATTTGAGTTTCTCCCATCGGAGCCAAGGTCAAGACTGAAAGGGCTTGCGTTTGTCCACGAGTGAAGAGACCAGAGCCGTGCACACGAGGAAGAAAGTCAACAACCGCATCCAAAGGACGGATTTCATCTACCTTACGGCCGTCAGGACGTACCTTATCTTCTGTGATCAAACGGCGCACTTCAGCGTGTTCCATTTGTTCCAAGATTTCAGCCACATCACGCATGATACGGTCAAATTCTTCGTGGTCCGCATATTTTTCTTCATAAACAGCAGTCACTTGGTCTTTAACTGCTTGAGTAGCAGCTTCACGAGCCAATTTTTCTTCTACTTGGACCGCTTTTTGGAGGTCGCTGTTGTAGACTGCGATAATTTCAGCTTGCAAGTCAGCATCTACATGAAGCAATTCCACTTCTGCTTTTTCTTTACCAACAGCTACAACGATTTCTTCTTGGAAAGCAATCAATTCTTTGACCGCTTCGTGCCCTTTAAGGAGCGCTTCCAACATGATTTCTTCTGACAATTCTTTAGCACCAGACTCTACCATGTTGATGGCGTGCTTGGTACCAGCAACTGTCAATTCAAGGAGAGATTGCTCTGCTTGTTCTTGTGTAGGGTTGATGATGATTTGACCATCCACATAACCCACTTGGACACCAGCGATTGGACCGTCAAATGGAATATCTGAAATAGACAATGCCAAGGATGAACCAAACATAGCTGCCATTGGTGCAGAAGCATTTTCATCATAAGAAAGCACGGTGTTAATCACCTGTACTTCATTACGGAAACCTTCCGCAAACATAGGACGGATTGGACGGTCAATCAAACGCGCTGTCAAAGTCGCATCTGTTGAAGGACGTCCTTCACGTTTCATAAAGCCACCAGGAAACTTCCCAGCTGCATACATTTTTTCTTCGTAGTTGACTTGAAGTGGGAAGAAATCCCCAGTTGCCATTTTCTTAGACATAACGGCAGCAGTCAAGACAGTTGACTCACCGTAACGCACGACAACTGCGCCATTTGCTTGCTTAGCAACCTGACCAGTCTCTACAATTAACTCACGACCCGCAAAAGTCGTTTGAAACACTTGTTTTGTCATTTTAATCCCCTTTGGATTGATGAAATTATACGCCTTGCCTACAAAGATCAAGATACTAAGCCGTTAAGCAACTCAAAGGAAAATAGGAAATCGGACGACGGAGCGACTGCTCCTAGGCAGATTTATCTTTTTCCACAGAGTTGTAGGCGAGTTCAATTACACAAGATACTAAGGACGTCAAAAGCAAAGTGAAAATAGGAAACTGACGAAGTCTTCGATGAAGACAAGACAGTTTATCTTTTTTACATAGCTTTTCGGACGGGTTCAATTACTCAAGGTCAAGCAACTCAAAGGAAAATAGGAAATCGAACGACGGAGCGAATGCTCCTAGGTAGATTTATCTTTTTCCACAGAGTTGTAGGCGTGTTCAGTTACGCAAGATATTTTGGACGGTTCGGCTTGCCGAACATTTCTGTAGAAAAATAGGAAGGTGACGCCGCACTCGATGAGTGCTAGGAAGCTTATCTTTTTTCCTAAGGAATGAGGCCAAAATTCAATTAAGTATCTTTTTGATATTTCCCTGGAATAGTGCGGACGGGAGCTAAAATTATCCAGTGGATGATTTTAGAAATCCAACGGAATTTCAATGGTAATTTTTAATTACTTCGCCTTTTTATTTCTATGCTCAGGCTAAAATAGTTTCCCGAACTATTTTACTCTCAAAAATCCTGCCTTAGATAATAATATTGTTATCATCTAAGATACCACGATAGCGTGAAATATCTTTTAAATACTCACTCCGTTCGTGTTTTTTGAGACACACATTATCAGATTTTGCTTAAAAAATAATCAACTTTAAACAAACTTCTAAAACCTAAATACCCTCATCTTTGTATCAAGTACGTACAGAGTCTATTTTATCATATTTTTCTTAAAAAGTGCGGTCTTTACCATTAAAAAGGAACCATTCCCCTCACTTGAGAAGAATGGTTTTCTTTTTATTATCCTAGAGACTGATGATTAAACAAGGCATGGGTTGCTTGATGGATGTATTTTGCTGTTTCAGCATTGTTCATAGTGTAGAGATGCACACCGGCAACATCCTGAGTTACCAAGTCCACGATTTGGTCCACTGCATAGGCAAGTCCTGCTGCTCTGAGCGACTCAGGGTCATGCTCATACTTGTCTAAGATGGATTTAAATTTGCGTGGAAGATGGATATTCTCACAAGTCTTCAAGAGGCGGAGAGCCTGATTTCGATTCAAAATTGGCATAATCCCTGCATGAATGGGAACATCAATCCCAGCCAAGATGCACTTGTCTTGGAAATCATAGAAGCGCTCATTGTCAAAGAAAAGCTGGGTTACGAGGCTCGAACAACCTGCATCCACTTTCTTCTTAAGATTTTGAATATCTGAAATCTGATTTGGTGAATCTGGATGGCCTTCTGGATAACAAGCACCAACAATATCAAAGTGAGGGGCTTGTTCCTTGATGAACTCAATCAAGTCGGTTGCATAGCGGAAATCCTTTTGTGGTTCCACGTCTGGAATAATATCCCCACGAAGAGCCAAGATTTTCTGCACTCCAACCTTGTCCAAGTCAGCAATGGTTTCAGCAACCTTGTCCTTAGTCAAATAGATGGCTGGCAAGTGAGCAATGGTCGGAATCGCCAAGTCATTTTGGATAAAATCAGCCAAACGAACCGTCGTTTCCTTGATATTAAATTTATTATTGCTGGCAGTTACACTGATAAAATGGGGAGCCAACTCCTGCATATCCTGCAAGGCTGAAATAATGTTACCATTACCCACGGCTGGGTTTGGAGGGAACACTTCAAATGAGAGTGACGGTGTTTGGCGTGACATAGTCAATATCCTTTTCTTTTTGATTTCATTATTGCTAACCTAACTAGGCTAAGCATCTTCTTGATCAGACAGTGTCAAGCAAGAAATCCAATCTTACAATTTCTCACGCGCAGCTTTAGCTGCTTCAACAAGGCGAATCAAGCTTTCTTTTGTTTCTGGAATACCACGTGTTTTCAAACCACAGTCAGGGTTGATCCAAACTTTCTTGCTTGGCACTTTAGCAAGGATGGCTTCGATTGTATTGTCGATTTCGCCTTCATTTGGCACACGAGGTGAGTGGATATCGTAAACCCCAGGTCCCACTTCTGTTTGGAAGTTTTTCGCTTTGAGTTCGTCCAAGATTTCAAGGTTTGAACGGCTAGCTTCAAAGGAAATAACGTCTGCATCCATGTTATCGATAGCTGGGATGATATCTGTAAATTCTGAGTAACACATGTGAGTGTGGATTTGTGTGTCTGGCGCTACTGTTGAGTGTACCAAGCGGAAGGCAGGAATTGCCCAGTCAAGGTAGTCTTCGTACCAGTCGCTACGACGAAGTGGCAATTTTTCACGAAGAGCAGCCTCGTCGATTTGGATGATTTTCACACCAGCAGCTTCAAGGTCAAGTACTTCATCCTTGATAGCAAGGGCGATTTGAAGAGTAGAATCCTTGATAGAGATGTCTTCACGTGGGAATGACCAGTTGAGGATGGTAACAGGTCCAGTCAACATACCCTTAACAGGTTTGTTTGTACGGCTTTGTGCATAGCTAGACCATTTAACAGTGATAGGGTTAAGACGAGTGACATCACCCCAGATGATTGGTGGTTTCACCCCACGCATACCATATGATTGTACCCAACCGTTTTTAGAGAAGAGGTAACCTGACAAGTTTTGACCGAAGTACTCAACCATGTCATTACGCTCAAATTCACCGTGAACAAGGACATCAAAGTCGATATCTTCTTGCCATTTGATCCATTCATCGATCGTTTCAGCAAGGAAAGCGTCGTACTCTTCTTGAGACAATTCACCTTTACGGTAAGCCAAACGTTTGGCACGAACTTCTTTTGTTTGAGGGAATGAACCGATAGTTGTTGTTGGAAGAGCTGGAAGTTTGAAAGCTTCTTCTTGGATAGCTTCACGTTCTGCAAAGGCTGGCAAACGAGTGTAGTCTGCGTCCGTCAATCCAGCGATACGAGCACGAAGTTCCGCATTTTCACCCACACGCTCAGTCGCAAAAAGTTCTTTGTTGGCGGCAAGTGCTTCTTCACCTTGACCATTGCGGATAGCGTCCAAATCACGAATCTCATCCAATTTTTCAACTGCAAAGGCAAAGTGGTTCAAGATTGCTGGTTCAAATTCTTCATTAGCAGTTGTAAATGGCACATGAAGAAGTGAGCATGAGCTTGTCAAGACAATGTTTTCAGCTGGGATTTGCTCAAGAACAGCCAAGCTCTTTTCGTAGTTGTTGCGCCAGATGTTTTTACCATTGACAATACCTGCATAAAGAGTCTTATCAGATGGGAAACCACCTTTAACCAATTCAAGAGTTTTCTTACCTTCAACGAAATCAAGACCGATAGCATCTACTGGCAAGTTTACAAGGTCAGCGTAGACGTCACGAACATCACCGAAGTAAGTTTGAAGCAAAACTTCAAGACCTTTTTTGTCAGCCAAGAGTTTGTTGTAGAGATTCAAGAAGAGAGCTTTTTCTTCAGCTGTCAAGTCTTTTACAAGAGCAGCTTCATCCAATTGGATGCGAGTTGCACCAAGTTCAGCCAATTTTGCAAAAACTTCTTGGTAAGCAGCAACTAAGCTGTCTACGAAGTCTTCTGCTTCCACACCTTCTTCAAAGTCTGACAATTGAAGGAAAGTGAATGGACCTACAAGGACAGGACGAGTGTTGAGACCAAGTTCTTTAGCTTCTTGGAACTCATCAAAGATTTTGTGACCAGCCAATTTTACTTGAGTGTCTTTTTCAAATTTAGGAACGATGTAGTGGTAGTTGGTGTTGAACCATTTCTTCATTGGAAGGGCGCGAACGTCCCCTTTTTCTCCTTGGTAACCACGACCCAAAGCGAAGTAGCGCTCAAGGTCAGACAAGTTCAAGTTTTGAACGGATGCAGGTACTACGTTGAAAAGGAAAGCTGCATCTAGGAAGTTGTCATAGTGAGAAAAGTCATTTGATGGGATTTCAGTGATGCCTTTTTCTTTGACAATGTTCCAGTGTTTAGCACGCAAGTCTTTTGCTGCTGCAAGGAGTTCTTCCTCTGAGATTTCTTTTCTAAAGTATTTTTCAGTTGTAAATTTTAATTCGCGGAATTCACCCAAACGAGGGAAACCGATGATTGTAGTTGACATGATGTGTCCTCCAAAATTTGTTGTTGAAACTATCTTAACAGAAAAGAAATCATCTGTATAATTGTAAAAAATTAGGCTTTGATATAGTTTGAAACTATATATCTGTTTTAAACAAAAGAAAAAGACCTGAGACAAATGCCTCAAATCCTTTGTATAGCGTGTTTTATAGCTTTATTTCAGTTATGCTCTTCAAACGCTTTATTAGTAATTCTTATAAGTGACTATGGCTTGTTATTAGAAAAGACTATAATACTCTTCGAAAATCTCTTCAAACCGCGTCAACGTCGCCTTGCCTTAGACATATGGTTACTGACTTCGTCAGTCTTA
>NZ_VMKU01000063.1:0-18293 GCF_013276315.1 Streptococcus sp. 2741
AAAATAAATGGAAGCTAGAGGCCTTGTCAGCCACCAGCATAGCTGGTGGTTTTCTTGTTTTTCTCTACGAGAAAAACTGGCTTGAAGCCATAATAAAAGGAACCTACTTAAAAACATCAAGAAACTTCTTCCGATGTGATTAAATAGGTTCCTGCTCACTTGTATTAGTGATAACATCCTTTTATTTCAATTTTTAATGGTGACATGAAGCTTAAATAATTAATAACTCTGTAACCATTTTCATTTTATGATATTTCAATCTATTTGTCAAGTACTTGTAGAAATTTTTTTATTTTGTGTGATTCGAATGTGATAATGGCAACAGTCTCACTAAAGAAATGAAAATCATACATAGAAATTTTTAAAAATTTTCTCTATCGTAAACCTGCCACTAGTTCAGAAACTATACTAGCTGATTCCAAACGTAATATGGTCATCTCATCTACCTTCCCTAATAATGGCATTGCACCATACCAAACAATAGTCTTATTCACCAAAAGAATAGGCGTTACTATTTTTGATTGAGTAAAAGACACTTTAATTTTCTGGCTCTTCAACTGGTCTAGCCATGCTTTATTTGCAACCGTCTCTGGTATACATATCTCAATTTGACTAATCCTAAATTCTTTTAGAAAATTCATCAGTTTTGTCTGGTGCACATAAGGTAAAATAAGCAGACATTCCTGTCTTTCCCCTGCCAAGTCCTCTCTCAACACCTTCTCATATCTACTATCAACATAAACGAATTGTTTCTCCTCACCCTCGATGACACGATAATCCATCTTTCGATAAGCTACTTGTCGTTTCTGAAACATCTTTTCTAAATAAGGAACATGAATATCCACATAATCGAAAATCCGCACCAAAGACTTATCCTTGTAGTTTCTATGAATTCGACCTGCATACTGAATTAAATTATTTTTCCAAGAAAAGGGTGCTGCCAATATAAGCGTGTCTAGCTGAGGCAAGTCAAAACCTTCGCCAATGTATTTTCCAGTAGACAATAAAACAAACCCTTTATCTAACTGTTCTAACGTCTCCATTAAACTTGTTCTATCTCGGACTTTGGTTTTTCCGCTAATAATATAACAGTCATCAACCTCTTTCTCTTTCAATAACTTTTCAAAGACATCTATCTGTTGAATTCGATTGACTAGAACCAAGATATTCCGCCCTTCTGCCACTTGGTCTAGAATATCCTTGATAATCAACTGATTCCTCACTGAGTCAGTAGCAATCCAATCACTAAGCTGTATAAAATTACTTGCTTTGGTCTTTTCAATCTCCAAATGACCAAAAGAAGTGAATCTTAATTGCAATTGCCGTTTAAAATCCGTTTCCCTCTTATCAGCAGTATGGAGTATCTCACCAATTCTCTGAAAAACAATAGGCTCATGACCATTCTTACGCTCAGGCGTAGCCGTCAAACCGTAAAGATACTTCCCTCTAAACTGAGCAACAACTTTTTCAAACATCAAGGCAGAGACATGATGACACTCATCCACAATCATCATCTCATACTCATCCAAAAGACTTTGACTATTTTCCAACTTAAATAGAGATTGAATCATAACAACATCAACCAGTTTACTCAGCCATTTCTTAGTCCCACCGTACTGCCCAACATAGCCTATTACCTTTTCACGACCTGATGCCGTATAACGGGTAGCTTCTTCCTCTTCGAAAGTCAAAAAATGGTTTAAACGATCCAGCCATTGGTCTAAGAGTTGCCTATTATGAACTAGGATAATTGTTTTGGTCTTCCATTCAGAGATGAGAGCAGCACCTAAAACGGTTTTCCCAAAACCAGTCTCCGCATGGAGTAAACCATTTTCTTTGTAAATCATATCTGACAGGGCTAACTCTTGCTCAAAAGTGAGTTCTCCCTTAAATTCCACTCTAATAGACCTTTGTACCTTTCTCCTATCTTCCACAGATACCTGCTTAAATTTATCTTGCAATGGATACAGCAAGCCTCTTGGCAGCCATAAATAATGATCGGATTCTCCAAATAAATACATTCGCTCAGGAATTTGATAGGTTGGCTGTCGCATAGCCTGCTTTAAATAAAATTCGGGATTAGAAAATGAAGCCATATTTTTCAAGAAAAACAGTGTCTTGGGTGTCACAGACGATTTTTCAAGTTGGATCATATTGGATAAGACGACCTTCAACTCCTTATCCAATTCTTCCTTACCTAACTCCTCTTGGATTAACAGTGCCACTTTAGCAGTTGAAACCCTCTGAATTTCTTGTAGATACCTCCATTGGTCTTCATAAGGCTGAAAATGTTCATCCACAAAGACCGTTCGCCCTTGATGATAAGCTTCTCCTTGAAAAGGAAGGGCAATCAAATTACCAAATCCACCTTTAGGAAGAACATCCTGATTTGGAAACATGCGATCAAAAGAATCAAAGGACAGTTGCATACTTTCCTGCATTGCCAGTTCTAACAGTTTCTTTCCAAACAAGCGAGCCTCTCGACTCGGAATCGCTTCCTCAAAGAAGAACCAAATATGGAGTCCGTGACCCGAACGAGAAATCTCTAAATGGGCTTCCATCTGGCGTTCCCTGGCTATTCTTCGAATGGTTAAACCAGCTTCTTTCCAATCTCCTTCATCCAAATCAAGTACCAAAAAATAACAGCTATCATCTAAGTGCATAGGAAAGATACCGATAGCTGTCTCCCCACGAAAATGAGATTTCAAAACGGAATCTGTCAATGTCTGGAAACTCCGTTTTTCAGGTGGCAACTGCTTCCAACCATAATCATAGGATGGAAAATATTGAATTTTCCCTTGATCATTGATGAAACTCTTAGCATAAACATCATAACGGCCAGCAAACACGGAGGTAAACAATTGTAATTTGTCTTGCGTCGTCAAGCGACTACTTTGAAGTTGGAACATCTCCTCGAACTGAGAGCGTTCCATCACAAACTGACTCTTGTCTTTAAGATGTTTACACAAGAAAAACTCACTATCCCCATTAAAAGAAGAAAAGACATCAAGTACTTCTACCACAATTCCATCCAAAGACACAAAAACAGCCATAACAATCACCTCCTTGATTCCTATAGGCTGATTATAACAAGAATAGCTGAAATTGTACACGAAAATAAAATCCTAATAGTACTCATTTTGTATGTGGCTAATATTCCGTCTCGCTCCGGAATGTACGAGGTAAATAGAGTTTAAACGAGCAGTCTATAAAATTCAAAAAACGCATATTATCAAGTGACCTAAAACTTTGATGATATACGTTTTCTTGTGAGAATATTTACTTCATTTTTTCCTAAAATTCAATGTTTACTCAGTATTAGGATTATGAAAAATCGAGGTCTAAATCTAGATACATTTTTTCTGAAGACAAATCATTTTGACCACCGAGCAAGAGATTTTCAAAAAAAGCTGTTAAAAACTCAGGACGTCGCTGTAAAATCTTTGCATTATCTAATACCAAGGCATCACGAAAATACTTGGCATGTTGCTGAAATGGTGTATTATCAATATCAAAACCAAACTCACGAAGATACTGAATCAAAAAGACCGTTACTGTCCGAGTGTTTCCTTCGCGAAATGGATGAATCTGCCAGATTCCTGAAATAAAATGCTGGATTTGTTTAACCACATTCGCCTGAGTTAGTGTCGCATATGCAACTTGTTTTTCCTGATTAAAATCATAATCCAAGGTCATTTGAATCATGGAGTAATCAGAGTACACAACACTTTCACCATTCAAAACAGGTTCATTCTTTGTGATATTGGTCTGACGAAATTGCCCCACCGGAATAGAGGGTTCAAATATATCTTGAAACAACTCCTTATGAATAGCAAGTAAGGTCGCAGGACTAAAGCTAAAGCCTCTTCGAGACAATAGTTCTACAATACGTAGAGAAACCAAGTCTGCCTCTTCCGTACTTGCATCAATAGTATGGTGATAAGCCGTTGCATCCTCATAAACCTGCTCGTAAGTCAGTTCACCCCGGGACTGTTTCTCAGCCAAAGATTCCATATACGCTGATGGCACTAGATTGTCAACTTTCTGCAGACCAAAACCTATCCGCCATAAGTCACGCTTAGCTTCATAAGACAAGTTTGGGTTGTCAATGTTGTAAGTTGGTTGCATAGAAATATCCTTTCAATTGTTTTTCTGTGTCATCGGTAAATGGTGAAATTGGGGTGAACTATAAAAAACATTCATAATAAGTTCTATGAAGAAGTAATAAAAGAGTTATACTCAACATCCCATGCACTCATTTGTAATGCCTTTTGGATGAATGGTTTGATTAAATGAATAATTCTAGCTTGCATACTTATCAAACTCATAGGATACACCACTCTGAACTCGTTGGTTTGTTCAAATCCCCCAACACCTGAGAAGAAACTGCAATGTTGTACTTCTCAGAGCGGTTCGAACTTAGAGGGGTTGTTGTGTAGTGAGCTGGTTTTTAATCAAAGCTATAAAATTTTAGTATTTTAATTTTAACTGACTAAATTATTATTCTCTATAAATTCTATAAATTTTTCAGGGGGATATTTAAAAGATTCAATTCCATAAAAATCTTCTAAAGCCCTAAAATTTTCAACTTTATAAGGTGACTTACCACTTATTTTTGCCTGATGTTGTCTAATTTCATTTAAATGTCTTTTACCTTTTTGTGATTTAACTACAGTAACTGTCACTATTTTTTTATAATCAGTTTTTTGCAATCCATAAAAATTTTCTAGTAGGAACAAACTCGATAATATTTTAGCTCTAACGTTAGCATATGGAATATTTTTTGAATTCTTAAACTCTATTAAATATAATTTACTATCAGCATCTACAGGAAGAAGAGGCAGAATTGTATCTACAGATTGCCATTTATCAAAGCTATGTTTTTTAAAAATAATTTCTGAAATCTTATCAAAATTATAACAAGTATATTTAGAGTTTACCAAATTATAGTTAGAATCAGAATCATATGAGCAGGTTTTAATATCGCTACGACATTCAGAAAATCTAATATTAAAATTATGTAATATAGAGAAAATTATTTTACTCACCATCAAAATCCTCCGCTAGCTCCTCAAGGCGATTTAAAGGAACATACATTTGCTCATAAATCTTATCAATCGAGTCAGTAACATCTTCAATAGAACTATTAGCAAGATAATACTTAACAGAATCATTTGTATCATTTTTTTTGCTAAATATATCAATCGCTTCAACTAAATAAGGACTATGGGAATTGATTAAGATATGTAATCCAAATTCTTTCTGAAGTAATACTATAATTTCAGCAAATTTCAATTGCCATTCTGGATGTAAATGGACTTCTGGTTCATCTAAAATGAGTGTCCCATTTTCTCTAATCACACCATTTTCTAAAAGAGATTTAATTAAATAGAACGTTTTCATACCTGAAGAATAATTGATTATATTAAGTTTTTTTCATCTTCCTCATCTTCTGAACTATTAACAATATCAGTCTTCAATATATGATTTATTTCATTAAACACCAAATTTAATCTGTCAGTTATCTTAGCTCGTAATGTGTAAGTGTTGTTTCTTTCATCTCTAAGCTGCTCCATTAAATGAGCATTATGATCCAATTTTAAATCAATTTTATTTAAAAATTCATTTAAAAATTTAGTTGAAAATAAATTTTCAACTATTGCAGCAGCATCATCTATGTATACTACATCTGTTTTAAAATTTATCAATTTATCTGCAGTAGCTCTATTTTTGTTAACTTCAACATTTATTTGTTCATCTTTTATTCTTAAAGAAATTAGTCCTGTCAATGGGTCGTATATATTATTTATTTGATTATGAAATTCATCAGTTAAATGAGCAGTTAAAATTTGGTTAAAGATAGATTGGTCTGACTGAGATAGAATTTCTTTTATATTTTCAGATAAAACATTTAGGTCCAAATCCTTAATATTTAATACAAAGTATTTTGAATTTCGTTTATTGAATTCATTAATTGATTCAATGATACTCTTCTTAAGGGATTCATTATTATGTTCACTATAATTTTTATCAAGAAATATCAATAAATTTTTTGAAATGATTTTTGTCAATTCTGTATAAAGGAAACTCGGAACGATTCTTCTAGCAATCCCTATTTCAGAATTATTTTTACGATTCATTTCGATATCAGAGAGATAGTCTTCTAAAAAATCATTAATTGCTTTAGTTCGATCGTTAGAAATTTTTTTTATAACATCATAATTGGCACTAAATATTGAAAATAAAGAACGACTTATTGTACTTTTTCCAGTGCCATTTTGACCTGCAATAACTGAAATTCCATTTATTTCAATTTCTGCATTCTTTACATTACCTATATTTTCTATTGTTAGTTTCATATATATTCTCCTTTCACCATGGAGGCAGTACTATCAGTTTAACACAAACTACATAAAAAAGCAGGTGTGAGGTGTAAATCATCTTCCAAGTATATCTCACTTCACACTACTTCACCAACTTCTTCATATCATCAATACGTGCAACTGTCGCGTCGTATTTGGCTTGGTAGTCGGCTTGTTTGTCGCGTTCTTTTTGGACGACTTCTGGTTTAGCATTGGCGACGAAGCGTTCGTTAGAGAGTTTCTTGCCCACCATATCTAGTTCTTTTTGCCATTTAGCCAGTTCCTTGTCGAGACGAGCCAGTTCTTCTTCGACATTGAGGAGGTCTGCCAGTGGCAAGTAGATTTCTGCTCCTGTGATGACGCTTGACATTGCGAGTTCAGGTGCAGGGATGTTTGATGCAATTTCCAAGTGTTCTGGATTTGTGAAACGTTTGATGTAGTTGACATTGCTGTTAAAGAAGGCTTCCAAGTCACTATCGCTAGTCTTAACAAGGATTGTGATTGGCTTACTTGGTGCTACGTTTACTTCCGCACGCGCATTACGAACGGCACGGATCAAGTCTTTGAGACTTTCCACATCAGTGTGAGCCGCAAGGTCTTCAAAGGCTAGATTAACAGTTGGGTATGCAGCTGTCACGATAGAGCCTTCTGAGATTTGTCCAAAGATTTCCTCTGTCACGAATGGCATGATCGGGTGAAGGAGACGAAGAATCTTATCCAAAGTATAAAGGAGAACAGAACGCGTGATGACTTTCTCTTCTTCGTTGTCACTATAAAGGACTTCCTTGGTCAACTCAACATACCAGTCCGCAAACTCATCCCAGATGAAGTTGTAGAGGATGTGTCCAGCCACACCAAACTCAAACTTGTCAAAGTTGGCAGTTGCTTTTCCGATGGTTTCATTGAGGTTGTGGAGAATCCAGCGATCTGTGACATTTCCAGCTTCCTTGTTGGCAACTTTTTCCACATTGGCAGTTGCTTGCTCAAGGGTCAAGCCTTCATTGTTCATGAGGATGTAGCGAGAGATGTTCCAGATCTTGTTAATGAAGTTCCATGAGGCATCCATTTTCTCGTAAGAGAAGCGGACGTCTTGACCTGGTGCAGAACCGTTTGAAAGGAACCAACGAAGGGCATCGGCACCGTATTTCTCGATGACATCCATTGGGTCAATCCCGTTACCGAGAGACTTAGACATCTTGCGTCCTTGCTCGTCACGAATGAGACCGTGGATAAGCACGTTTTGGAATGGTTGACGGCCTGTGAATTCCAATGACTGGAAGATCATACGAGACACCCAGAAGAAGATGATGTCGTAACCTGTTACCAAGGTTGAAGTTGGGAAGTAACGTTTGAAGTCTGCTGAGTCGACATCAGGCCAGCCCATAGTTGAGAATGGCCAAAGGGCAGAACTGAACCAAGTATCCAAGACGTCTTCGTCCTGAGTCCATCCGTCACCTTCTGGAGCTTCTTCGCCAACGTACATTTCACCCTCAGCATTGTACCAAGCAGGGATTTGGTGACCCCACCAGAGCTGACGAGAGATTACCCAGTCGTGGACATTTTCCATCCATTGGAGGAAGGTATCGTTGAAACGAGGTGGGTAGAATTCAACCTTGTCCTCTGTGTCTTGGTTGGCAATGGCGTTCTTAGCCAAATGGTCCATCTTGACGAACCATTGAGTAGACAAGCGTGGTTCAACCACAACACCAGTACGCTCTGAGTGACCAACACTGTGGACACGTTTTTCAATTTTAACGAGGGCACCGATTTCTTCCAACTTAGCAACGACTGCCTTACGAGCTTCAAAACGGTCCATGCCTGCAAATTCGAAGGCTAAGTCATTCATAGTACCGTCGTCGTTCATAACATTGACTTGTGGCAAGTTGTGACGTTGACCAACCAAGAAGTCGTTTGGATCGTGGGCAGGTGTAATTTTCACGACACCAGTACCAAACTCAGGATCTGCGTGCTCATCACCAACGATTGGGATCAATTTATTAGCGATTGGCAGAATAACGTTTTGACCAATCAAGTCCTTGTAGCGTGGATCTTCTGGATTTACCGCAACCGCAACGTCCCCAAACATGGTCTCAGGACGAGTTGTTGCCACTTCAAGGGCGCGTGAGCCGTCTTCCAGCATGTAGTTCATGTGGTAGAAGGCACCTTCGACATCCTTGTGGATAACTTCAATATCAGAAAGGGCTGTGCGTGCAGCTGGGTCCCAGTTGATGATGAATTCACCACGATAGATCCACCCTTTCTTGTAAAGGTCCACAAAGACCTTACGAACAGCTTTTGACAAACCTTCGTCAAGAGTGAAACGCTCACGAGAGTAGTCTACAGAGAGCCCCATCTTACCCCATTGTTCCTTGATAGTAGTGGCATATTCGTCTTTCCATTCCCAGACTTTCGTCAAGAAAGACTCACGACCCAAGTCATAGCGGGAAATACCCTCGCCACGCAAGCGCTCCTCAACCTTAGCCTGAGTGGCAATCCCCGCGTGGTCCATCCCTGGAAGCCAAAGGGTATCAAAACCTTGCATGCGTTTTTGACGGATGATGATATCTTGCAAAGTCGTATCCCAAGCGTGACCAAGGTGAAGCTTCCCAGTTACATTTGGTGGTGGAATCACGATTGAATAAGGCTTAGCCTTTTGGTCTCCTGAAGGCTTGAAAACATCGGCATCAAGCCATTTTTGGTAACGACCAGCCTCAACCTCGGCTGGATTGTATTTAGGTGAAAGTTCTTTAGACATGTGTTTGTCCTTTCTAGTTAATATCTTTAAATAAAATTAGTATGTAGAAGATATGCCTTGATTCAGCACATCTGATTTTTTCAGTATCTTCTATTAGTAAAAAAGAAACTGTATAAAAATTTTACATTAACTTTCTCTCATTATCTTCAGAATATGTTTATCAAAGTCCGATATAATTTTTTGAGTTCGGTTAAATTTTTCATACTCTTGGATGGCTTTTGAGTCTGCTTGTTTCTTGGAAATGCTTCCTTTTCCTTCTAAGATTTCATATTCATTAAAGGATAGAAAGCGATCAATACTATCTGCCAATCCTCGCATTGTAAACGTATTACGGCGCTCAACTAAACCCTCGATATAATCAAAATAGGCTGTAACAGTTCGCTCTAGTTGTCGAATTTCTTTTTCTTGCAAATAATTTTTGGCTACCGTTACATCTGATTTGAGCACTCGTCCATCAGGTGCATGTTTCCAAGTAGTTAATCCCATTTTTTCTTTACTAGCATCAGCTTGCTGATAGATAATTTCTGCAGCCGTACTTCCAGTAATTGCATAATGAAATTTATTTTGCACCATAGCATAGAAGTTTTTAGTAATATCCGAGTTTCGATCATAATCTATGGCACATTCGGCAAAGATATCCGTAATTTGTTGATAGATTCGGCGCTCGCTAGAACGAATAGAGCGAATTCGTTCTAAAAGTTCACGGAAATAATCTTGTCCGAAAACTGTCTGTCCTTGTTTCAAGCGTTCATCATTCAAAACAAAACCTTTGATGATAAATTCTTTCAAGGTCTTGGTTGCCCAAATTCTAAATTGAGTAGCCTTGCTGGAATTTACGCGATAGCCAACTGAAATGATAGCATCCAGATTGTAATATTCAAGTTCACGTCGGACAGTTCTATTTCCCTCTTGTTGAACCTGTGCAAATTTTGCACAAGTTGACACCTTATCCAACTCACCACTATCATAAATGTTTTTTAAGTGCTTTGTAATGACACTTCGTTCAACTCCAAAGAGCTCTGCAAGACCTTTTTGAGTCAACCAAAGATTTTCATCTTGTAAAAGGATATCTAGCTGAACGTCGCCATTTGGTGTAGTATACAGGATGAAATTAGAAATTTCATTCAAGACAATTTCACCTCCCCCCTTCCATAAACAATTACTTCTCTTTCTTAAACTTTATGCCGTTTTCTTTCAGCTTTTTAACGGTTACAGGACCAATTCCCTTCAAAGCGAGAACTTCTTTTTCAGTCCATTTTTTGAAATCTGAAGATGTACGAATCCCATTTTCAACAAAGATGCGAACAAGATCCATCCGGATTCCCTTCATTTTTTCCTCGCTCATAAAGGAGTACCAGTCTGTAACCTGGGATAGATTTCTTAACACACTGGAATGATTCGAAAATACTGGTTTACGACGGAATTTCTTGGCTTCTTTTGTTAAAAATTCTGTTAAGATAATATTTTCTTGTAAATAGTCAAGCAGAGGATACAAACTAGCTTGTAGCGATTCAACTGAATTTGGACAATAGCATTCTTGTTCTTCAATGTCTAAAATATTGAATTGCCAGTCTTTCTCTATGAAGAATTCAACAGCTTCATCATTGATTTCCACTAATTTTGCAAATAGCTGACTGGCTTCCTCAATTTTTCCTTGAGAAAAAGCAGAGATGATGGCATGAATAAGGATGGTATCATCCCGCTTTCCTTTATTTAATTCTTCACAATAGAAACGTTCAACCTTTAATTCCTGACCAGTAATATGATACAAGGAAAGCATACAGAAGACAAAATTAGGAGGAAAACGTTCTGGTCGCTTACTTAAGTATAAGTTAACCAAGTCCAAAGCCTTAAAGTAAAATTTTTCTGTCATATAATACTCAATCAGAAACATCAGAGCAGACAGGATAGAGCGTGCTTCAAAATAATTCCAACTATTGTATCCATTCACTTTCCATTTTTCTAAAACTAGAATTTCAAAATCCAATACTTTTTTAAAAGTTGACAAATCAAAATCTTCAACTTCTGATAAGAATAAATGAAAATCAGCAGCAAAATAATCTGGATTTATTTTTAAAACTTGCTTTAACAATTTATTTCGCTTCTGTGTATTCGGAGTATGCATAGCTTCTCTAAATAAAGCATGATCCTGATTCCAATCAAAAGTCCTATTTTTCAGTTGGTAATTGATTAGCTGAACATCTGGATACTCTCCGTGTTCATCAGCATATTGCATCACTGCTGTATGTAGTTCATCGAAATTTTGAATGGTACGACGTTCTACAAAAGTTGGATTTTTGACCATGATTTCTGTCCAAGCAGCCTCTTCTTCAGAAATAACTTTGATATCCAACTTTTGCTGGCGTTTTAATTCTTTTTTTCTATTTTTCTTTTTAGGCATCTATTTTCCCCTTTAATTCATCCTGCAATAGATTCGACTCAACTGACTTAGATATCCTTCGGGACTCAGCTACAGGCTTGAACGGGAAATCTAAGCTTCTTTGTGATTCGTTTACTTTGAAGGTTGTACCCCAGGTGTGATTAAGGTAGAGTTTTCTAGTTACGTTTGGTGGTGGTAATCACAATTGAATAAGGCTTAGCCTTTTGATCTCCTGACGGCTTGAAACCATCCGTATCAAGGCATTTTTGGTAACGACCAGCCTCAACCTCGGCTGGATTGTATTTAGGTGAAAGTTCTTTAGACATTATTTTTTCTCCTTTTATGAATATTTATTTTATATCTACGATTTATTAATATACTATGCATATTGTCACGATACACGTAATATCCATTATAGGTGTTTAAATAGAAATATTGTAATAACCAAATTATAATCTTCCCAATAACTAATGATAATATGAAACAAACGAAAATAATTATAGTTGAGGCAAATAATTCAGACATCCAATCAGCTTCGGGAGTTATAAATTCGACCAATTTCTTCTTAATCTTTAAACCCCAAATAATTTCGGTTAACTTTGGAATAATACTCAACATTAATAGAGTAAGAAAACCATATAGTTGAGTTCGATAGAGGTGTCTATCCATTTTCTCAGTTCTTATTGGTTTTTTCTTATGTTTTTTTGTATCGAATTGAGAATTTATTTCTCCAATTAGACTAGGAATTAAAATTGGCAAAAACCATGTTAAAGCATTTATTAATTCATTTTCAACTTGATTAAATACTGCTAACAGTAATATACAGATTGAACCAATTAACCATGATGCTATTACTTCTTTGGTATCTTTTGCACCATGTCTAATTAGATTATAAATCATCCACCAGCATATTAAATAAAGTGCAATAAGTGAACTGAACATAAGAATGTCAGTTATTAAATCAGAATGAAAATCAATAACATTAGAAATAAAGTAATAAATATAGATATAATACCATAAAAACGAAATAATAAGCATCGTGGCATATACATTCCACAGTGTCTTTCCCTTTACGATATCTATTTTATTAACTTTTTGAAATATCTTGATTGATCCTACAGTTTTTATAACAGATAATACAAATGGTAATATTAAAAGTATTACAATGATAATCCAGTTATTTATGTGATTTTTACTTATGCCATAATTAATAAAAAAATATTGAGATAAGTTGATTAAAGTTGATTCAACTAGATTTAGGTTATAAAGAATGTAAGTCAAGATTCCGCAAAATATTCCATCCCATGCGTTCATAAAAGCTAAAGATTTAGTACTTTTAGTAAGAAAAACTCTAAACTTATTAAATCGATTTTTATAGTTAAACACATATATTAGTATCAAGGCAAATTGTAAAATTATAACTAATTTAAAATCGGTAAGACAGAATACAATTAGAGATATTATTGGAAAATACGTTAGCGCATACATAAGTATTTTCCAAGTTTGAGCAAAAAGATTCTTCAATCTATTGTCAGTATTAAAATAATACATTAATTTCAATCTTTGCCTCCTAAATCTAATCTAAAGGTTGGTAAATCAAAATCTTCAACCTCTGATAAGAATGGGTGAAAATCAGCAGCAAAATAATCTGGATTGATCTTTAAAACTTGTTTTAACAGTTCATTTCGCTTCTGTGTATTTGGAGTATGCATAGCTTCTCTAAATAAAGCATGATCCTGATTCTAATCAAAAATCCTATTTTTCAGTTGGTAATTGATTAGCTGAACATCTGGATACTCTCCATGTTCATCAGCATATTGCATCACTGTTGTATGTAGTTCATCGAAATTTTGAATGGTCCGACGTTCTACAAAAGTTGGTTTTTTAGCCAGTAGTTCTGTCCAGACAACCTCTTCTTCAGAAACGACTTTGATATCCAACTTTTGCTGGCGGTTTAATTCTTTTTTCTATTTTTCTTTTTAGCCATCTATTTTCTCCTCTAACTCATTCTTCAATAAATCAAACTCTACCTCTGCTGTATTGGATATTCTTACGACCTCGGATACAGGCTTAAATGGGAAATCCCAGTTTCTTTGTGATTCGTTTACTTTGAAGGGTGTACTCCAAGCGCGATTAAGGTAGAGTTTTCCAGTTACATTTGGTGGTAGGAATCACGAACGAAAAAGATTGAGACTTTTGAACTTCTTGAGTCTTGAGAACGTCTTCATGAAGTTGTTTAGATATGTGTGTGTCCTTTCTCTATTGTATTCATTTTATTTTGAATTTGCTTAGCAGCTTCTTCTGCAGACAAATTCGTATTATTTATTTTAAAGTAGTGGTGCAACTCATTCGGTTGATATTGGGAATTTAATTGAAGTGTTTCAGCGGTCTCTAAAATTTCTCTTTCAGATACCTCAATATGCCGTTTTAAGGGTTTGTGCTTTAATCGATTCTCCGTTCGATTTCGACGTATGCACTCTTCAAGACTTGTTTCCAACTCAACAAAAAGAATCTCTTGATGATAATCATCCAACAAATTCTGAATTTGCTTTAAATACATCAGCTGATACTGATTTGAAAAATCAATTACATCTGTTAAAATTACTGATCGCTGATTTCTTGCACTTGCTCCAAGGAATGAAAAAGTGATTCCACGAACAAATTCCCACATTTCCTCTGTATAGTCCTGATAGATTTCTAGTGCAAAATCAATGGCTTGATGGTTATAAAATAGGGTAGCATCCGTCAGTCGAGATAATTCTTGACCAATGGTCATTTTTCCTGATGCTGGAGCACCAATGATGAAAAGATGCATCAAATCACCTCCCACTCGCTCTTCAGCAAGCCATATATCAGACTGTCACAGCGGTTTCCTTGAACATCCTTTCGGTCTCTTATGCGAGCTTCGAGGGTAAAGCCAAGCTTTTCCGCGACTCGTTTACTTTGAAGGTTATATCCAAAGCAAGTTAGTTCAATCTTGTGAAGACCCAAATCTTTAAAGGCTAAGTCAATCAAGGCAAGCGCTGCTTCTGGCACATAACCTCGCCCCCAATAGTCTGGGTGTAAGGTATAACCGATTTCCAGCACATCATCTTCATGGCGATGGTTGAAATCGACAGAGCCAACGATCTTATCCGTTCCTTTGACGACAATCCCGTAGCCTGCTGGGAGATTTTCCTTTTGATTACGCTCCGGAAGAATGTGCTCCAGATAATAAATCTCATCTTCCAAGGTCTTGACTGGAGGAAAAACTGCTGGATAGGCGACCTCTGGCAAACTAGCGTAGGTATGGATATCCTCAGCATCTGCCACTGTACGAACTCGTAGGACGAGTCGTTCGGTTTCTAATCGTTCTGGTAATTCAGCTCTTGACATCCTTCATCCTCGCTTTCTTAATGAAGCTCCCCATAGGGTCTACTCGGTCATCTAAATAGCGATAAACGCGCTGGTGGCCATCCCCATAAAGTAAGTAGGTGCAAAACGGTCATTTCTAAAATGTCCCTTTTCATCCAAAAGTTCTGGGTCAACAAATCGCTCAACAATCTTAGCGAAAATATGACAAATTCCCTCTTCCTCATCAATCCTATCTACCTGACATTCTAACACGACTGGACAAACCTCTAAAATCGGTGCCTGAGTCCGTTCAGAAATCTCGTAGTCTAGCCCCAGGTGTTTCAATTTCTCTCTATGACTGATAAAACCAGCCTGCTCCATCTCGAGCATGAGATTTTCATCAGGAATATTCACAGTAAACTTCTGGTAATGCTTGATTTGCTCAGCCGCATTTTCCTCAGCTCCGACACCAATGGCTAGCCAATCTCCCAAGCTATAAGAGGAGCTACAGGTCGTAATATTGTGTCCAAAATTCTGATCCTGATACCCCAAAATGAAGATAGGAAAACCATAATAGAGTTTACTTGTTTTAAAAGATTGCTTCATAACAAGCTCCTTTGACTAAGACGCAAAAGAAAATCCCTGCCATCTACATGACAGGGACGAATGTGTTTATCCGCGGTACCACCCAATTTCGGGCCAAGCCCGCATCTTTAGTCTTTAAAATAAAAAGACAGAAATATTTCATTTTTTCAGTCATTAGCAACCAGTTTTGACACATTTGTGGACTTCTCAGCGCCGCCACTTTCTGTAAAATGTGGGATTCAAAACACCTCTAATGGCTCTATTGTAGCAAGTTTTTCTCGGAAATGCAAGACTAAAGAAAAATTACTTGAACTTGATGCTATTTTCTTTCAATTTCTTGATGGTAGCTGGGCCGATTCCTTTCAAGGCAAGGAGTTCTTTTTCAGTCCAGTTTTTGAAATCTGAAGCAGACTTGATTCCTTCATCATAGAAAGTCTTGGCACGATCAAGTGGAAGTCCACCCAAATTTGCTGCAAAATCTTCTACAGAATTAACTACTTTTTGAGCTTGCTCTTTGGTAGCTTCTACTGCTTGTTCAACTTTTTTAGAAACAGCCTTACCAGCTGCGCTTGCTGACTGTTCTGCACGCTTCACGACTTTTTTTGTCTCATCTACAACCTTAGTCACAGTACTTGAAAAGGCACCTGCGCGACGGAGGCCATTTCGCAATTGTTTTTTACGATTGAGTTTCTTTGACATGATAAAATCCTTTCAATAAAAAATCCCTGCTCTGACAAGGATTTAACATAAACATTCTATCAAGATTTTAGTGAAAAATCAAGAATCTTTCTCGTTTAATAATTTCGCTCACCAAACAAGCCTTCTGGCAAATCATGGAATCCCTTGCCTACTTTGAAGTTTTCAAACTTACCAAGCAAGAACAGATAAGCATCCAAGCGACTCTCGTAGCGAATCATGGCATCTTTGGCACGCTCGTCCTGGTCTTCTTCGTAAACTTTTTGGCTTTCCTTGTGCGCCATGTCGTTAATCATGATTTGGGTATTGACCCAAGCTTCAAATTCCTTCATAAATTCTTGTTCGTAACTCATTTTTTCTCCTTATTCTAATCCACGGAAATAGTCCGTATCAATCTCACGGTAGAGATGGATATCCTGAACGTATTCCAGTACACCTTGGAATTCTCCGTTTTCATCGTGTACTGCAGCATAGGTGATGTGGACAAACTTACCTCGCGACTCAGACTTGAACCACATTTCATACTTGTCCTTGGTCCCCTCACGAAGTCCCTTCATGATAGCCTTGACCTTGTCCAAATACTTAGGCGGATGACAGAGTTCGACATTGCGCCCGACTTGGGACGGCGTTCGTTTGAAAATCATCTCATCAGCTGGCGTATTGTCATTGTAATACTGGAAAATATCGTCTTTATTGACAAAGGTAATTTCCATGGGGAGGTGATTGAGGATGAGATTAGCCTGCTCGACTGAAAGATAGCCATTACCAAAAGACTGCTGACTATGGCGGTCCAGCACTGCTTCCTTTTCCTTAGGGGTAAAGGTAATGGTAAACTGTCCTTCTGGCGTATCAATAACCTGCTGAACTTGACCCTCTGCCGTATCTAGCTGTACAGGCTCCTCTTCACTCTTTTCCTCAACAAAACTCTGGCGTTCTGGCACCCATTTCTCAGACGGACGGATAATAGCATAGCCATAGGCATCGCTCTCCTCCGCAATCTGAAGCCAGTCATCCTGAGTAAAGGACTCAAGGAGAATCATGAGAAGGATAGATTCTTCCTTGAAAATCATACTTTCAAACTCTGTCGCAAAAGCTTCAAAAGCTTCTTTTACGCTGCTAATTGACACTTCTGGTAGTGACTTGGCTGTCGCTAAAGCTGTTTGAAAGAGTTCCCTGATCTGATCATCCACTCCCCACATAACTTTTGGAGGTGAATCGTGTCCATAGCGCTCCATGATGGGGAAGAAGAGCTCTTCCTTACGTTGGTAATGGATGTCAAATTGCCCCAAAAGACCCATCTGACGCACCAAGCCCTTGCGCATCTCCGCCAGCATTTCTTCATCTTCCATAGACTCATAGGTATCCAACAATCTCCGAATACGAATCAAGGCCGCACGGAGGGCTAGATTTTCTTCTTTGAAAATCCGAACTGGGTGACCTGGGTGCTCGGTATCTGCAACTTCGACATCCTTAACAGCATTTTTAAAAAGATTGGCATGAACATCACAGAGTTCCATGACATCTTCAAAGGTGACACCTGAGTCTGAGTTCATCAGCTCGTGCTCCATAAGGGAAATCTCGATGGCTGAAACACCTGTAAAGGTCGCATCAAAGCGCTCCTGAACCGACTCAGGAGAGGAGCCATTATGCAATTCTAACAAAATATCCCGCAGGACATGAATTCGTTCATCTGCCATTAGTCTAACCCAATCACTTCGTAACCGTTTGCTTCCAGCGTGCGGACAATCTTGTCCATAGGAGTTCCTTCAAGCTTAGAACCTTGTTTGAGCGATACTTTACGACCAACTGTGTTGCGCATTAAGGGATTGGCAAGGGGGTTAAAACCCAACTCCACTAGAATTTCCAAGACCTCTGGATGCTTGTCCACCACTTCTGCAACAGGAATTGACACATCGATGATATTGTCCATGACGACCTCCATTGTATGTTCTAATACTCAATGAAAATCAAAGAGCAAACTAGGAAGCTAGCCGCAGGTTGCTCAAAACAGTGTTTTGAGGTTGTGGATGGACGCTGACCTGGTTTGAAGAGATTTTCGAAGAGTATAAAATGATTTTACTGCTTATATAGTCATTTAGTTTTTAAAAAGCGTTCCAAACATTCAAAAATAGTTGGGACTTCCCTTAATAAATCTGTTACTTGCTTTTTTCAAGATAGCCCA
>NZ_VMKU01000064.1:0-16403 GCF_013276315.1 Streptococcus sp. 2741
ATCTTTTAGAACTCCTGCTGCTTCTGCTAGTTTGGCTTTAATCGCATTCACTTGTTCTTGTGCTTTCAATGCTTCTACTTCACTTGCATTAGTTCCTTTTTTAGCTACTTCTTGGGCTGCTTGTTTGGCTGCTTCTAAGTCAGTTGCTAACTGATCATACTTCGCATTGTACTCGTTAACACTATCAGGTGTTTTTCCTTCCAAGCTTGCTTTTTCCAGTTTTGCTGCTTCTGCTAATGTCGCTTTCTGCTCTGCTGTAGCGGCTTCTACTAGAGCTGATTTGGCTTCTTCTAGTTTCGCTAGCGCTTCATCAACAGCTACTTGAGCTTCAAGAGCAGCTAGTTTAGTAGCATTTGCTCCATCTGTTTTGATTTTTTCTGCAGCGGCTTTTGCTTGATTCAGTTCCTCTGTGATTTCTTGTATTCTTGTATTATACGCATGAATACTGTCTGGAGTTTTTCCTTCCGTACTTGCTTCTACTAGTTTTGCTACAGTTTTTTCTAATTTTGCTTTTTGAGCTTCTGTCGCTGCGGGGACTAAATTCTTTTTAGCTGCTTCTAACGCTGCTCTTTTAACTTTAATCTCAGCTAATGCATTCGCTACATCTTCTACTGTTGAATTTTCACTATCAATTACAGCTTGTGCATCAGTTACCGCTTTATCTGCGGCAGCTTTTGCAGTAGTATAAGCATCTTGACTATCTTTTGTTTGACCTTCTGTCACCCTTGCTGTTGTTTGCTGGTTTATGAAATCATTTAAATCATTTTTAGCCTGTTCTAATTCAGTTGTGTTTCCTTTATCTTTCAATAGGGTAGCTGCTTTATCTAATTCAGCTTTGATTTTATCAACTTCAATTTGAGCATACGTTGCTTCTACTTTACCTGCGTTTACTGTTTTATCTAGTACTGTTTTTGCTTGCTCTTTTGCGGCAGTTAATGCAGCTTCTAATGTTTTATATTTATCCTCATATTCTTTTATGCTCTTCGGCGTCTTACCTGTCTTATTTGCCTCTTTCAACGCCTCCGAATCATTTTGTAATTTAGTCTTTTGTGCATCTGTTGCAGCAACCACTAAAAGTGCTCTAGCTGCTGTTAATTCTGCTCTTTTAGCCGTTACATTAGCCACAGCTTGGGCTACTTCATCAACAGTTGCTGTATCACTGTCTATAACTGCTTTTGCCTTTTCAGCTTCTTGTTCCGCGGCAGTTTTAGCTAGATTATATGCCTCAACAGTTTCTGGCGTCTTACCTGGAGTTGGATCGTCATTTACTAAATCATCTAAAGAAGCTTTTGAACTTATTAAGGTTGATTTATCAACTTTTAACTCATCTTTCTTTTGTAGTGCAGTTGTTAATGCAACTTTATAAACATCAGTTGTTGTTAAATTGGTTGCCTCTACAAGTGTTTGCACTTTTACCAACTCAGCATCATAAGCTGCTATAGAGTCTGTAGTCATTCCTTTTTCGTCTTCAACAACTGTTTCTTTCAATTTAGCATAAATTTTAGTTAAAAGATCTTTCGCTATAACATTTGTATTTTGTGAAATATTAAAACCGACCCCTGTTAGTGGTAAAGCGTATTGCTCAAATCTTGAGTGATAATCCATTCCTAAATATCTATCATTTGCCGCACTAATCCTTACCTTATACTCTGTAGTTCCTTCTGGTAACTCTATTTCTTTACTAGTAAATCTTCCTCCTGTAGCATAAGGTTTGTATCTATCTTTCGCCAGTTCTTCCAATGCAGCAGCTTTATTTGCTTCAGTTATTCCAGCTACATTTGTACTCTGAGCCCTTGTACTTACTTTTGCCGCCACTACAGTCTTTTTATCATCATCACTTGGTTTCTTTGGATCAAACTCAGTGGTATATACTTTAGTCTCGCCGCTATTGCTTATACTAAATACTTCTACTTTATAATTAGCAACCGTAACATCCGAACCCGATTCTATTATTCCACTAAATCCTGTTTTAAAATCTACTGTTACTTTTCCAGGTGTTTTTGTATCATAGACTTTAAATGTTTTCTCTACACCTTTATACCCTTTAACTCCTATCGCGACAACAGCACCTCTTTTATCTCTTTGACGGTCTTCATAAGGTAGACTTTCATATGATTCCTTGTTTCGTGTAGCTTGCGTCCTAACCTCTGATAGGAATAACATATACTTACTATTTCTATCAACAGACTGTTCACCTATCCAAGCCTTTCTATCACTCCCTACAGTATTAATTGTCTCTATAGGAAAGACTCCTTTATCTGTTGCTCTTGCAACAACGAATTTTCCAGCACTACCATCCGCTTGATTTACTGCTTTCCAGCCACCAAATTCTGTTATTTCTTTTACTTTTCCAGCTTCAACTCCCGTTGCTGCACCCAATCCATCCATATTATTAACTTTGGTATTATTTTGAATTGCATTTGGTAATTCTTGGAGTTTTTCTTTTAATTCATCTAGCCCTGCATTTGCACGTGGAGCTGTATACACTTGATTCGCATCTGAATCAGCATCTGTCGCTACCGTTGGACTAGCATCTACAGCACGTTTTTTACGTAATTTCGGTTTGTGGCTTTCTGTTACTGGAGTAGCAGCTTTCTCTTCAGTTTTTACTCTTGTTTGTTCTTTGTTTTCTACGCTATTTGCTTCTGTAGATGGCACCTCAGTATTTTTCTCTGCTGACTTTTCTTCTGTTGCTGAAGCAGTAGTAGATGTTTCTTCTTTCTCTTTTGAAACAGTAGGTGATTCGACTGATGGTGCGCTTGCATCAGTAGATGTTGGAGTACTTGTTTCTTCTTGACCTTTCGGAGCGGAAGCCTCACTAGTACCAGAATTTCCATCCAACTGACTGACTACTGGAGTCGCCCCGTAGGTTCCATTCTGGACATCTGGCTCTTTCAGTGGTAAGCCTTGTCTTCCCTCATTAGTTGGGGTTACACCTTGCTCTGTGGCAGACACTGTCCCATTTCCTGGAAACATGAACAAGGCTGCTACTGCAACACTAGCAGCTCCAAAACTAACCTTACGAATCGAAAACCGCAAGCGCTTTTCTCTATCTTCATTACCTTTATAAAACATATATCATTTTGCTCCTTTTCCGATAATTATCGGTTAATATATAATGGAAGGGCAAATAAAAAGCCCCCCCCTAAAATATTTGAGCATACTTTAGGTAGGTTTAACTCATTATACTCTCTTTCTTTTTATAAATCAAACATTATGAACTAAGCTTGATATCATATATCTTATCGTGGAAATATTGACTTCATTTTCTCCTGAAATTTGTTTTTTACCCAGCCTCAACATATATACGGCAAGCTGAAACCAACATTGTTTGACTTGATCGTCAAGCTTTTCACTTCACCACCTGCTAGCTGTTTTAAAAGAAAAAACGCTTGAAAAATCAGCGTTATTCTTCGTATATTATTAAAATATATGATTCTATCAGTTTTTTAGAAATATTTTATAGTTCAAGAACGATAAGCTCGAGAAACAGCTAGAGTTTCAAATTGCACTACTATCATACAAAACTCTTTGGTCCTATTTATTTTTATCACAATTTTGATTTATAGTTCTCCGAATACCTTTTAAATGTGAAAGCATTTCATTGGAACTTTGAAAAATACATACACTGTTTTTATTCGTATGTTAACTTGATAGAATCTTTGTCTTCAAGCATTTTTTAATGTTAACGACAGGCAATATGAAGTTTGGGAACTCATTCCCCCGAGTAATCATATCAGATACGATAGGCCGAATATAGGACCAAAGAATTGCTAAACCATTCTCTTTAAGAAAAGTTTCAAAATCAATATCAAATTCTGTCTCGTCATATATAAATGAAAATTCTCCAACAGTATCTACAATAAGCTCAAAAGCAGAATCATCTGAATCTATATTTCCTTGCTTTGTTATCAAGTTAACATAAGCAAGGTTTTCAGATTTTCTTATTAAAATCTGTGCAGACAATTCAGGATGTAAATTAATAGTACTATTTGTTTGGTCAAAACTAGGATTTCTTCGATATGATACTTCATTTAAAAAATAATCTTTAAATTGTAAAGAGGACATTAAGCTGCCACCTCACTATTTTCTTTTGTTGTAATTAAGTTTTCAGAATCTATTGGTAAATATGAAAAACATGACTTCTTGTTTTTTATATTATATTTAGGCATTGCATTTACTTTAGTTATAGAATTCAAATCATAAAACTCTTTTTGATTATTTAATTGAGAAGTAAAATGGATTTCATCTTTATATTTTTTAAGACTTCCTGATATATTCAAATCATAATCAAATTCATTGTTTACTGAATAAATTTTGTTGGCCTTAATCTTTTCAACTAATTCTTGGAACATTGGAGAATCCATCAAAGAAAATTCTTCAGTTCCTAAAAAGTTTGACAATAAACTCATAAAAGCCTCCTTATTTATAAAATGTTTGTCATACAATTTAAATCACGGATACAAATTTCCTCTCCGTTCTTTCCGTTAATTACTGGTAAAAATGGAATATCTGTATATGTTTTAGACTGCACGGCTTCATAATTTTTCCCATGCTGAGACGCTAAATCAAGCAACAGCTCAATAATTAATCCTTGATTTTGGTTAAGAAGAGTAGCTCTATTTTTGGCTCCGCTATCTGCAATATCTGTAATCTCACGTTCAATTTGAATAAATGCCGCTTGTCGATATTCTTCTAATAAGCTTTGGTTTGCTGGGTCATCCAACATAAAAATATTGTTCATAGAGCTTAGGATGATTTTAGCATGAATTAACTCAGACCTAACCCCGGGTTTGCTTAGTTCAAATGACTTATACTTTGCTACATAAGCAGAAGCAATCGTTTTACCAGTATCTTTGTCAAAAGGTAGAAAAAAGTAAATACCATTACCCAAGTCGTTCGGATGTCTCTGTTTATGAATACCAGGTTTATATTTCTCATAAGAAAAACCAGCAGATAGAATCTTTTATTGATGGTGCCGTGCCACCCACTATATTGTAGCATAGAACTTCCTGATGAAGCTACTAACTTGATTATACTGTTAAAGCTTAGATAATTCAACTATTACGGGATTTTTTGAAAACATTCTAGCGATTTCCAGAACGGAACTGAGCATTAAGACAATAACTACCTCACCTTATCATACCGAAATTATCGGATTTTATCAGAATTAAAACCCCATAAAATCGGGCTTTTTCCATTCTTCAAGAAAACTCTTTTTTGAAGAATAGGATTGTAATTTCTGGTTCTAATCGTTCAAAATGCGTGTTTTTGCAAAATAGAAATGCAAGCCAGAACCTGCAAAAACATTATCTATTCTAAATAGTCTTTTTCTGTTATGACTCTTAATCTAGTAGAATAATTCTGGAATGTTGAGAATTTAAAGCGTTTAGGATCTTCAAGTTTGTTTCTATCGTTCATTTCTAAAGCACCGTTATAGTCTATAATAGCTTTTATCAACTTATTAATTATAGCTCTATCATTGTCCATTACTTTATAATAATCTTCGATTTTTCGAAGTCGAAAAGTAGTATTTAGCAAATAACTTTCATCTTCTAAAATCAAGGTTTTACCAATATCTAATCCTTCAACATACCCTTCTTTTGCTGAATTTCGAAGCTTATACTTCAACTGATACTTTTTAGGAATATAACTTCTAAATGGAATCAAGAAAGTTAGCCCCTGTATTTTGACAACAGTTACCGCAAATCCCCTTCCTTTATTCATTACTTCCTTCGTCTTAAAGTCATAGTCCATCGCTTGAATAAGGTCGTAATCCTTGCACATTTTTAAATCAATTTGACCTAATTTTAACTTTTTGCTTTTCATTTCTATTCCCTAGATAAAAAGCTCACTAAAAAGTGAGCAACATTTCCAATGAGATACTTCTGTTGACGAGCGCGTCTCTCCGCCCCCTCATTGCCTCACGAAAAGGCTAGACGAATCGAAAGGAGGTGAGTTTTCCTGTTTTCAATTCTACTTATTCTTACACATTTTTTTAATTTTGTCAAACAAAAAAACGCAAGCCTAAGCCTGCGGTGAGTGTAATCTATTTTGAAATTTTTAAATAAAAAAGGAGCATTTAAGCCCCTCCTTTGAAATAACGGACCCTTTGGCTGGTCGGTGTACCCAGCATCTCAGATACCTTTTTGCAAGGTGTGGCAGGAACCTTTCTGCCCTCAAATGTCTTTCGTTAATGTTATTCTAGCACTATCTAATTTTTTGTCAAGTTTTCTCAATCTACCAGACTGAATACGTATTAGCTACACCCTCAACAAATTTATACTCTTCGAAAATCCCTTCAAACCTCCTCAGCTTCCATCTGAAACCTCAAAACAGTGTTTTGAGCAACCTACAGCTAGCTTCCTAGTTTGCTCTTTGATTTTCATTGAGTATTAAAAAACTCTCTTATCTGAAACCATCACAAAAAAACAATTGAAATACTAAGCCTACACAGACTGATTCCAATTGTTTTTTAGATTGTTTAACAATCAATTTTACCATTCTTCATAGTCAAAACCATCATAATCTGGATATTGTTCTGGCGGCGTTCCAACCGAACGTACGAGATAAGCTTCTTCGTCTTCCGCCTCGATTTCTCTCAGCACTTGGCATTCAAAACGCCATTCATCACCGAAGTCGAAAATAAACTTAAATGTTTGTTTGACACTTAGGGTATCCAGATAGACATTTTCTGTGTAACGTTCTTCAACATCATCACTAACAAAGCTAAGAAAGTAAGAATCTGCATGACTCCACGCAACATTATCCACGAAAAATGCATGAGCATGATCATTTGCAAAATCAAAACTCCATAAAATCACATCTGCTAGTTCTACTAACGTTTTTGTTTTTGGAATTTGTATATGTCGGTAGCAACCTTTTTAAAATTTGACGAAAATGACCCAGGCTTCTACAGATGCTGGCTTTTCAGCTTCTATTTCTTGTTTTACTAATTTTAAGTGTACCACAATACCTCTAAGTGCTAATCGATAGAATTGCTCTTAGGAAACATTCCCTTTCTGCTATTCTATCATAAGTTTGTCTAACTGTGGCATTTGAAACTAGATAATTCTTCTGTTTCACGCGAAACACCCTGCGCCAGGCAAGGTGTTCTTGTTTTTTATGTCGTATAAATGGTTGAAGCTGTCGCAATAGTATGCCATTGGTTGGCTGTTGTAGCTGCGAAATCCTTGTTTGCGTAGAAGTCGTTAAATGGCAGAATTTCTACTTCCAGCTCATCGATGCGGTCAAGCTGACCAGCCAGATAAGCCTCGATACGGCTTTCTGCTCGTTTGATGCGTTGCAAGAGTCCGCCCATACGGATGTCAACTGTATCCAAGCCAAAGACCTTGTTTTCTTTCAGCCATTGGTGGCTAAAGAGGGCATGGAAGTGCTCAATTTGGCTTCTGAGTTCTGGTAATTCTTGTCTTGCGATTTCTTGCAGACTTTCCTTATCATCCGCTTGATAGGCTTGACGAATGCGTCGTCCCACATCTACTTTGCTACTTAAAATCTGGTTCAACTGAGCCTGAGTTTCAAAGAGGTAAGAGTAAGCACCAGCTTTTTCTTTGATTTCAGCAAGGGTCTCAGCTGCCTGAGCAAAGTGTGGTTTGTCCTGTTCAGGTGTCATGTGTCGGTCAAGGATCGGACAGAGGACATCCTGATAAAAGACATAGCGGTTAGGATTGATGCCACTGAGATTGCCTGGCAGGTCTGGCAAGAGGTTGGCAAGGTCAATCTGCATAAAATCTTCAACCGATAGACCAGTATTGGTCTGAAAGTGAGCAGACAAACGGTCTAGGTCATTGCGATAGCTGAGTTCGGCCCAAATTTGCAAGCTTGGGAGAATAGAAAACTGGGCTGTTTCCCCACCATTGTCTCCCCAACCAGTTACGATGACTTCTTTAATCTGATTGGCACGGCAGGCTTTATTAGCCTCGATAGCCACTAGACGGCTAAAATGGTTGTGAGGTGTAAATCCAATCCACTTCCAAGCACCTCCTGCGAAGGCAAGATCATGGCTAATCTTGTGGTGGTTGCGGAAATTGCGATTGTATTTTTCCTCGCTATCCTGATAATAGTCCCAGTAAACCAAGGTCACTCGGTCTTTGAGACGGTCTAGGTAGACACGCGTTTCCTCTGGAATTTCCACATCACGGTCGTACTGGCCATCTGCTGACATAAGTTTGAAGAACATATCGCTCCACATCTGACAGTGGAAACCATATTTGTCAGCAATATCCAGCACGCGCTCCAAGTGTTGACACATTAGGAGACTACGATCCACAACACCGTTCAATATCAAATAACGTCCCAAGCCAACCAAGTGGGCTTCGTCCATCCCGATATTGACCTTGCGGGTTTGCAGTTTAGACAGAGTAGCAAACATGCCATCAATCAGATCATAAACCTTTTCTTCGCCAATGAGGAGAATGTCCTCTACATCACGGAGCTCCTGCACTTCCTTGACACCCCATTTGACAAAGGCTGACAAGTGGGCCAAAGTCTGGATGCAGGGCACAAAGGTCATGTCAAACTGCTGGGCATAGGCTTCGATTTCCTGCAACTCCTCAGCCGAATAAGCCCCGCGGAAATAGCCAAAGTAAGGCTGCCCTTCAATCTGGTAGGTGTCTTCCATGTAAAGCTCAAAGGTTGAGTAGCCCATGAGAGCCAAGACCTCAATCATCTGCTTGGCAGAAGCCACATTCAGCACCGCATTTCGAGAACAGTCTGCCATGTAGGCCAACTCTTCATAAGCCGCCTGCTCCTCAATCCCTACTTTATCAGCTTCTGCTAGAGCTGTTACCAACAAGGACAAGGCACGATAAAGTTGGTGAGGTTTGCGGTAGGTCAATTGATAGTGGCCACCCTCACCCTTGATAGAGATAGAGGTTTGGTCAGACTGAGTGACAGCCACTTCAACATCTGGTAAAGAAATATGCTTTGTCAGCAAGTCGATTGCCTGAGTTTGTTTGGAACTAAGTCCTGTAAATCTTACCATTGCTTTTCCTCCTGTAACCAGTTGACAAGGGTACCGTAGAGATTGGCATCTGCATGATAGGTGCAGGCTTGGATAACGGGTGCGACCGTGTATTCTTCGTAGGTATCGACAAAGTCTTCAACAGCTTCCTTGACACCTTGGATAAAATCTGGATTTTGACTGATAGAGCCTCCCAAACTAATGACATCTGGGTCGATCAGATACTGAATATTGAGCAAGCCTTGCGCCAGATTACGATTCATGCGCTCAATGGCTTCTTGACAAAGGGCATTTCCTGCTTCGGCCTCTTGGTAAATCTTGCGACCGTCCCAGTCAGTCTGACCAGATTTTTCAATCACGTAGCGCACCATATTGCCAGTTGACGCTAGTTGCGACCAGTTGTTGAGCTTTTCAGCAGGGGCAAGGGTTGTCATATAGCCAAATTCTCCACCCAGACCGTGGCGACCTCGGTGCAGTCTGCCATTGATAATCATGGCTCCGCCAATCCCTGTCCCAATCACGACACAGGCAGCGTTTTCAAGCTCTGAATGAGCTAGTAATTCACTGAGCCCAACGCAGTTGGCATCATTTTCCAGATGGACAGGTAGTTGATGATGAGCAAGCGCCTCATACCAAGAAAATCCGTGGATGTAGGGCACCGCACTGAAGCCATCAATCACACCTGTCTCTTGATTGACCGCACCTGGAACGCTCATAGCAATCCCACTGTAATCCTGTTCTGACAAGCGCTGGTCTAGCCAAGCTAGTAAGTCCTCCAAACTTTCTGGCGTTGGAATACTTGTCTTATCCAGTATTTTCCCATCAGAAGTCAGACTGGCAAACTTAATCCCAGTCCCTCCGATATCAATCGTTGCAATGGTCATTGTTTTTACCATAAAAGGGGCAAATCAGCAGTTAGTTCTTACCTTTTCGCCCCTCCTTTCTTTTTATGTTTACTTGTTGAAATTAAATTTCTTCTTTTTTGATGAATTCTGTACTAATTTCTTGTGGAGCCAATAGTCCTGAATGAACTGAATATGGTCGCTCAAGTAAGTCAAGAATGGTTTGTTGATGTTCTGATATGCGCACATTTTCTTGACTCATATTATAGTAACGGAGGACATAGCCTTCTTCATTTTCCGCCACTTTAAAGGCTGTTGGACAGATTTGCGGTATGCTGAGAACAGAATGGCTCAAGAGGCTACCAGTCGCAGCCACGCTTCCTTCCTGTCTAGCAAGCTGAAGGCTGGTAAATGGTGTCTGCAAGGCTTTGGCGCGACGATAGGCTGAAAAGCGTTCTTGGGCTTGGTGGCATTCAAGCGCAAACTCGACTTCAAATTCACGCAAGCATTGTGCTTCTGGTGTTGGGAAGTAGCCCCAGTCACCTAGCTCACCTGATGCACGCAAAATAGTCACTGCAATGGTGTCGTCTCCAAGGATTTCGTATTCATTCAATCCCTTATTGGATACAGTCACACCTTTTTCATCGTCATACAGACTAACAAAGGCTTGTTGGTGTTGAGGATTTTCAGGATTTTCCCATGAAGCAGCTGGTTTGTTTGGTCGTGTCACCACCTCATAGATGCTTTCAGAATCATTGCTTGGACGCGTGTTATGAGTCTTGACCAAGAGACGGATACGATGGTCTTTGGCAGTGTTAGTAAAGCGAGTCTTGAAGCGGATTTGTGGATTATCAACGAAGATAGTCATCTCAGTTTCAAGAGGAATGCTTGTCAATTCTTCTGAACGTCCAGCTTCACGCTTCATAAACTCGATGATGCCTTTTTGCTCTTCTTCTAGCTTTTCATCTGCACTGACAGGCACGATCAATTCATGTTTGAGCAAAATCTTAGCGTAGCGAGCTGTGTTTTCCAAGACCTCGTAGCCCTTAAGCTCTGCATAGATTGGCTCTGTTCCTTTTGGTTGGAAATAGATATACTCGTTTCCGATGTCACCACGGTCTTCAAAGCGGATAAAATCTTCATAGGCTTCGTGAGTTGTCTTGTCATAAACTGTGATAGTGTCATCCACACTCACCGTTACGAATGGTGTATCAATCACTCCGTTTTGGTAAATACCCTCACGGTGTTCTTGTTCTCCTTCCAGCAATTGGAAAGTTGTCCAAGAAAGCGGCGCTAGGTGAACTGGAATGGTCACGCGCACTTGACGGGCGATACGAGCTTGGCGGAACTTGTCTTTTGGTAAATCATACTCAAAATTAGCCCCAAGATCCTCGATTTTAGCCTCTACAGGACGCCCATCTAAGTCCTCCACACGGTAACTTGGCAAGGTAAGAGCAGCCATCTTCTTGTAACCTTCTGTTGGGTGCAATTCCTTGAAATCACAAGTCGCCACATCAATCACTGTGCTGACAGTATCAACCTTATCATGCAAACCTGTGTTAATGACAGTAAAGAGGTAATCACTTTGAACCTTAGCTGTAGCGATTTTACCCTTCCATTCGTTAAGAAGATTGCTCCTAACAAAGTTTCCGACTTGATTGACCTTGGCAAAACGTGTCTCCATCTCACGGTGAACTTCGTCCACGCTACAGCCACAGATACTATCATGGGGCGCATTTTGCAAAAGAGTTTTCCAAGCATAGGTCAACTGGTCCTTGTGGTTATGACCCCCAGTGATAATTGTCAAGGGTTCTACAACTTGCTCTAGGAGGTTGCTATTTTCTTGGAAGGCTTGTTTGAGATAAATACGAGATGAAGAAGTGTTAGCAAGTGTGTACCAGCCGTCTGTTTCCTGACTGGTCAACTCACCTGTAACCGTTGATAATTGCTCCGGTAGGGCACTTTCCACGACTTGGACATATTCATCAAAGGAACTGTGAACAAAGGTCACATCTGGGAAGAGTTCATTTGCCACACGAATAGCTTCGCTCAGATTTTTCTGTACAGGCTGGTGATCACATCCGTTCATCATCAACCATTGGTTGGTCGAAGCATAGGCACGCACATCTGACAATTTTTGTTTCCAGAAGGTCAAGGCCTCATCTTTATCAACTGGGATTTCATTCCCGTTACTGTACCAGTTGGCAAAGAGAATCCCGAGGACACGACTTCCGTCCGCACCCTGCCAGTACATTTCTGAAAACTGAGACGTAAACTGCTCGTCTTCGAGGACTTGGTTGTCAAATCCAATCGGCTTCACACCACGACCAAAGGCTGCCACGTGAATGCCTGATTTTTGAAGGATTTGAGGCGCTTGTCCCATATTTCCAAAGGTATCTGGGAAGTAACCAATCTGGGTTGATTTGCCCCATTTGGCAGCTTCTTGCTGACCAATAAGAGTATTGCGGACATTGGCTTCACTTGAAATCAAGTAATCATCCTGCAAAATGTAAAAGGGACCAATTTTCAATTTTCCTTCGTCAATGTAGCGTTGAATCTTGTCACGATTTTCAGGGCGAATTTGCAAGTAGTCGTCGAGGACAATGGTTTGTCCATCTAAATGGAAACTCTTAAACTCAGGGTCATTTTCAAAGAGATCAAAGAGATTGTCAAACAATTCCACCAACTGCATACGATGGCTTTCAAAAGGCAAGTACCACTCACGGTCCCAGTGACTATGTGAGATAATATGTACGACAACATTTTCCATGAAGTAAAACCTCATTCTAAATTTAAATTTTTATTGTTAACGTTTTAAATGTAAATTTGTGATTCTTTCCAAGAATCAGTTGCGCTAATACTCAATGAAAATCAAAGTGCAAACTAGGAAGCTAGCCATAGGCTGCTCAAAACACTGCTTTGAGGTTGCAGATAAAGCTGACGTAGTTTGAAGAGATTTTCGAAGAATATAAATCACGCTCCTTAGCGGATATCCAAGTAATCCAAGACCAATTCACAGAACATCATGTTGGCCCAAGAGAACCATTCACGAGAGTAGAGAGTTGGGTCATCTACGTGGAAGCTTTCGTGCATGACACCTGTACCACCATCACAAGCAACCAGCTGATCCAGCAAGAATTTTTTCTCTGCCTTATCACTTGTTGTCAATCCTTGGATAGAAAGGGCGATGGGCCAGATATAGCGATAGAAGGTATGAGAACTTCCGAGACCGCTAGCGTATTCTCCTTGGTAGAAATATGGATTTTCAGGGCTCAGAATGGTACGACGAGTTGCTTGATACACTTCATCATCGACCGAACAGTAGCCCAGATAAGGCGCAGCCAACAGACTTGGTACGTTTGGATCATCCATGATGCTAGCATTTCCTAGACCATCCACTTCAAAGGCATAAATCTTTTCGCCCTTGCTGTTGCTTGTGTAGGCGTAGTTTTCAATTCCTTCTTGGATTTCAGCCTGAAGACGCTTAGCGTCTGTGATAACACTCTGGCTATCAGCTAGGTTTAATGCTGCAAAGATTTCTTGCACATACCCTAAAACAACAACTGCAAACATATTGGACGGAATCAAGTAACTATACTGGCAGCAATCATCACTCGGACGAAAGGCTGACCAAGTCATGCCTGTCACTGCAAAATCAGGTCCAAAGCCATCATTTACCAAGGTGTCTTCCTTACGATCGGTATCACGAACAAAACGATAAGGAGAGTTCTTGTGGTCTTGTTCCACCGTCCACAGATGAAGAATTTCCTTAGTCGCTGCGACAAAAATCTCATCAAACTGACTAGTCTCGCCAGTCTCTTTCCAGAGAAGATAAGCCAACTGCAAAGGATAGCAAAGCGAGTCCACCTCATACTTGCGTTCCCAAATCCAGCCATTAAGGTCTGTGTGGTCAGTCTCATGGTGCCCCTTCCAGTTTTCCTCAATGTTGAAGGAATTGGCATAAGGATTCTTGAGTACCAAGGTCATCTGACGTTTGACCAAACCTGCAATGGTCTGACGCAGGAGGGGATCTCTTTTAGCCACATGCAGGTAGGGTCTGAGTTGGGCTGTCGAATCTCGAAGCCACATAGCAGGAATATCTCCTGTGAGTACAAAAGTTGAACCATCTTCTAGGATTTCAACCGTATTGTCCAAGGTGTCGGTGTAGCAACGCTCGAAAACATCCACCCACTCTGGATGGTCCTTAGCCCGCTCTGCCACTTCATCCAGCCACTCTCTAACAATTTCTTTCGAATAAATCATCGCGCAATTTCCTCTTTCAAACAAGTTTCATTTTCAGTATATAGCTTTTGAGACAGAAAATACATACACAAATGATAGTCATTTTTCTACAAAATAGTTATCTTTGAAACTCCTTTTCTAAAGGCCCTCTTTTTCTGATATAATGTAGAAAAACAGCGAAAGGAAAGACTATGAAACCATTACTTGAAAGCATCGATACCCGCTTTGGCACTGCCAGCAAGCATGCCTTTTCTCGAGGAAATACCCTGCCTTACACAGGCGTGCCTTTTGGAATGAATCACTTTGTACCCCAGACCAGTGACCAGGAGGGCTCTTGGTTTTTTGATCCACATCTGCCTATTTTTCAGGGGATTCGATTAACCCACCAGCCCAGTCCTTGGATTGGGGACTACTCTTGGCTCCTTCTGACACCTGTCACCGGTCAACTGGGTGGAGACAGCCTCTTTCACCGCCAATCTTCCTATGACATAGATAAGGCCTCTTTCCAACCTCATTATCTGAAAATTTTCTCCCTGCGCTATCAGATCGAAATCCAGCTTACACCGACTTGCTACGGTGCTTCTATTCGTTTGGAGCAAAAGCAAGGCAAAGCCCTCTCCCTCTATCTGCACGCAGCAGATGAACTGACCGTGGAGCAAGTAGATAAGCGGACTCTTGCCCTGCGACAAGAAGGAAAAACTGAGACCAACAAAAATCCACTAACGATGTTCACAGCCCTGCAAATGAACACGGATATTCTTGCTGTTAGCCAAGAAGGGGGAGACTGGCGAATTGACTTAGCAAGTAGCTATACTGAGATTCAGCTAGCCACTTCTTTCATCTCGCCTTATCAAGCACTGCTTAATCTACCTCAAGAAGATTTTGATAACTGTAAATCAAGTGCCCAAGCGGATTGGGAAAATCTCCTCCATCGTTTTGACGTTATAGAGACAGGAGAGGCTGACCGAACCTTCTTTGACCACTGCCTCTACAGACTCTTCCTCTTTCCTCAGACTTTTTATGAGGTTGATGAGTCAGGGCAAGTCATCCACAAGGATCTGACTACTGGATCTGTCAAGCCCGGTGTCCTCTTTAGCAACAATGGCTTCTGGGATACCTTCCGCACCACCTTCCCCCTCTTTGCCCTTGTCATACCAGAGCATTATCGTCTCTTTTTAGAAGGATTTCTCAATAACTACCGCGATACTGGTTTCCTTCCAAAATGGTTGTCTCCAGATGAACGTGGCATGATGCCCGGTACCCTTTTAGACGGCATTATCGCAGATAGCGCCTGTAAGGACATGGCCCCCGACCTAGAAGGAGAACTCTTCCAAGCCATGCTCGAAACAGCCAGCAAAGCCGACCCTCTCGGCATCAATGGCCGCCACGGACTAGCCCAATACCAAGAACTAGGTTACCTCTCTACCGACCACCATGAAAGTGTTAGCCATACTCTAGACTATGCCTATAGTGACTTTTGTATCGCCAGCTGTGCCAAAAAACTAGAGAACATAGAAATCGCTGAAACCTACAAGGCTGCTTCACAAAATTACCGCCAGCTATTTGACGCTGAGACAGGTTACATGCGAGCACGAGACAATCAAGGCAACTTCCGCCCTGACTTCTCTCCCTATAGTTGGGGACGTGATTATGCCGAATGTTCAGCCATCCAAGCAACTTTAGGCGTTCTCCACGACATCCCAGGCTTGATCCAGCTTATAGGTGGAAAGGAAACCTTTAGCAACTATCTTTTGAAAGCCTGTCAAGATGCTCCCCTCTTTGAAACAACAGGCTATGGTTACGAAATTCACGAAATGAGCGAGATGGCTACTGCTCCTTTTGGACAAATAGCCATTTCCAACCAGCCTAGTTTCCACATTCCTTATCTCTTCCGCTACAGCGATTACCCTGACTACACTGCCCTTCTTATCAAGACGCTCCGTCAGAAGGCCTTTCACCCAAGTTGGCAAGCCTATCCTGGCGATGAAGACAATGGCAGTCTCTCAGCTTGGTACATCTGGTCAGCTCTCGGACTTTATCCGACCTGTCCAGGAAAACCAAGCTATGATCTCGGAATCCCTCTCTTTAATCACCTCCGTATCTACCTAGCTAAAGAAGGTAAATGGCTAGATATTCATACTGAGCAAAACCACAGCCACTTCAACTTTGTCAAAGAATGCCGACTGGACAAAAACCTAGTATCAACTATTCAACACCAAGACCTCCTAAAAGCTGATCAGCTAACTTTCACCCTCAGCTGGTTACCAAGCCAGAGAAAAAGAAAAAAAAAGAAGGAAAAAGAAAAAGAGAGGAAGAGAAAAGGAGAGAAAGGAAGA
>NZ_VMKU01000065.1:0-1676 GCF_013276315.1 Streptococcus sp. 2741
TCTATTTAGTAGCTGCATATCTGGACTTTCTTGTAGTCTATAGTAATTATCTTGTAACCTAGTTGCTTTGGCACTGTTGAGAGCATTAGCGATTCTCCTTGGACTCATCTTCCAATTAATTTGATGTTGGAGGAGTCGAAGATGAATTAAAGCGATAAAACAAGTCAAAAAATGTGCCTGTATATGATTTTCTGTCCATACATAAACAGGTCTACTTTCAAGCTCTGTCTTCGTGATGCGGAAGCAATCCTCAATCTTAGCTAACTCTTTATAAGCCTCCAACATCTCTTCATCTGTCATTCCAACTTCACTTGTTACAAGAACATTCACACCATCAAACTGAGCATCAAAATCAACCTGCTCATGGTCAATGGTAACAAGTGGGGAAAAAGGCTTTAGTTCCCCTGTTTTTTCATCCAGATAGTGGAGGTCTAGATATTTCTTGCCTCCTTTTTTACTGGTCTGTCGAAAGAGTTCCGCATTGGTTAGTTGGCTGGCATATTCTAAAGCACCTTCCCGACGAATCCGTTCTCGATCAGCGTATTTCTTAGACCAAGTAATCAGAACTTTCTCTTTGACAAGTGGAGAATCCTTCTTCGTTCCCAGCTTGCGTTCACGTAGATAGGACTTCTTTGCGAAGGTCAACTCCTTATTAAATTGCCAATCGTTTGGATTTAGAATTTGTGTTTGTAGCTCCTTTGAGGCGCCACGCCGTCCACGATGCTTCTGGGAGAAGAGCCATCCATCTTTTTGATGAATCATCTCAGAAACATTGTAAGAGCTATTCATAGCCTTATCGGCCACCACCACAATACGCTCAATTCCAAACTGTTTTTTAACTTCCTCAACAGCTGGAAGATAGGTAATAGGATCTGTTTGATTTCCTCTAAATAACTTATAACTGATGGGAATTCCATTCGTATCCATAAATAATCCTAATTGGACAATGGGTTTGGGACGATGTTCCTTACTAGGACCTCGTCTTCTTAGTCCTTCTTTTAGAATTTCACCATCAACTGAAACAACCGTCTCATCGGGGATATCTGTTTCAAAGTAGTAGTTCGTTACATCGTAGAAAACTAAACGTGCTTCACGCTTGGTCATGCGACTCACTTCTTTATGAAGATGAAGCAGAAGTTTTTCTTTCAAGGTATCCAACTTATCTAACGAACGATAAATAGCGTTGAGGCTTATTTCCCAATGACCAAATAAGTTTACTTGAGAAGCATAAGTAGATAACTTACTATCTGGATTGAGGACTCTCTGAAAAACTAATAGTTTTAAAACTTGAGCCAAATCGTACTCTGATTTCGATTTCACTGTCTTTAGAAACTCGGTTAGTTTTAACTCTTCAAACAGGTTATCCAAGACCATCCAACCATAGGACTGATCCACCTCATTCATAGGAGCCAGTAGGTCATAGCTTACTTGAAAGAATTGAGGTTCTGTTAGTAGACCTTCCTTTGCCTCACGTTTCAAACGTTCTAAGATATCAGGTTCCTCTACCTCTAGTTCATCTAAGAGACCATATTTTTTCAAAATACGCTGTCTGACTTTTCCATCTTTTCGATATCCCTCCACAAGATAGACATGAGTACGCCCTTCTTTGTTGGTTGTTGTTTTAATAAATGCCATACTCTATTATAGCATACATAATTATATACAACAAACAAAAA
>NZ_VMKU01000066.1:0-559 GCF_013276315.1 Streptococcus sp. 2741
AACGATAAATAGCGTTGAGACTTATTTCCCAATGACCAAATAAGTTTACTTGAGAAGCATAAGTAGATAACTTACTATCTGGATTGAGGACTCTCTGAAAAACTAATAGTTTTAAAACTTGAGCCAAATCGTACTCTGATTTCGATTTCACTGTCTTTAGAAACTCGGTTAGTTTTAACTCTTCAAACAGGTTATCTAAGACCATCCAACCATAGGACTGATCCACCTCATTCATAGGAGCCAGTTAGTAGACCTTCCTTTGCCTCACGTTTCAAACGTTCTAAGATATCAGGTTCCTCTACCTCTAGTTCATCTAAGAGACCATATTTTTTCAAAATACGCTGTCTGACTTTTCCATCTTTTCGATATCCCTCCACAAGATAGACATGAGTACGCCCTTCTTTGTTGGTTGTTGTTTTAATAAATGCCATACTCTATTATAGCATACATAATTATATACAACAAACAAAAAAGTTGAAAAATAGTCGGAAAATCCAGATGTACCAAGGGATTAAGTAAGGTCGGCGGAAAATTAAGTGATAAAGTCGGGATTATACCA
>NZ_VMKU01000067.1:0-14881 GCF_013276315.1 Streptococcus sp. 2741
AGATGTTTTTTGATTTTAGGATAGTATTAGACTGTAATCAAACAACGATTTGGCCAACTGTAAAAAAATATGAGGAGTTCGGACTCGATTCTCTCCTTCAAGAAACACGTGGTGGTCGTAACCATGCATATATAGAGAAAGCCTTTCTTGCCCGTCATTTGAAGGCTGCAGAGGCAGGAGAATTTGTTACAATTGATGCCTTATTTCAGGCTTATACAAAGGAGTTAGGTTCTTCCTACACACGTGATGCCTTTTATCAACTCTTGAAGTGCCATGGTTGGCGAAATATTAGGCCACGTCCAGAACATCCCAAGAAAGCAGACTCTCAAACCATTGTCGCGTCTAAAAATAAAATCTCAATTCAAGAAGACAAGAAAGCGCTTTAAAACCAGTAGGCATTTTCGTAAGGTTCGCTTGATGTACCAAGATGAGGCTGGTTTCGGTAGAATCAGTAAACTGGGATCTTGTTGGGCTCCAATAGGAGTAGGTCCACATGTCCATAGTCACTATATACGAGAATTTCGCTATTGTTATGGAGCTGTTGATGCCCATATTGGAAGATATCATGAATCAACTTCAAGATGTTATACAAGGACTGGAGAAGGAGGTGATAAAGTCCATCGTTAATCGGAGATGGACTAGAATGCTTTTTGAAAGCATATGAGTATTATATGCAATTTCTTTATAATAAAAAGACCGGATTGCTCCGATCTTTTCAATAGTTCGTATTCTCAATTTCTGTTTTAAAAATAGCTAAGGTTAACGTCAAATGACTAAGCACCTTATTTCATACGATAAAAATCAATCACTAGACCAGCAGGACCTTTAACTAATAAGGACTCTGTTCCCCAATCCGTTTCACAAATACCGTGTAAAATCTCGACATCAATCTCTTTTAAACGTTGGTAATTCTGATTTAGATCCTCAACCTCGATATGAAGAATGATTCCTGACTGAAAGTTTTCCAAAGGAACCAAATGATTTTGAGACAACATCAGACAGTGACTGCCAATCGTAAACTGAGCAAAACCATCATCAGCATAATCTGCCTTTTTATCCAATATATGCTCCAAGTCAGTACAAACTTGGGGAACATTTGAAACGATAATATCTAATTGATTTAAATTCATTTACTCTCCTCCATAAAAAGACCGGATTGCTCCGATCTTTTAAAGTTCCGCTCTATGAAAATCAAAGAATAAAGTCTACAAGTTTCATATTTGATTTTCGGCGAGAGGAATTATTTAATTGCGCGTGATTGTAACCCTTCTTCTTCCAAGAAGAGACGGAATGGTACGAGTTCTTCTGCTTCGTATTTTTCCTTGAAGGCTTTGATAGCTTCTTCTGAGTGAAGTTTTGGATCCAATTCAAGTACTTCTACTGGAAGTGGACGGTGTGGAGTGATGCGAGCATCGATTACAATAGTTTTACCTTCTTTGTTGAGTTTAACAGCTTCTGCAACAACTGCATCGATGTCTTCGATACGGTCAACTGTAAATCCTACAGCACCTTGCGCTTCAGCGATTTTCGCATAGTCAGCATTAGAGAAGTCACAACCAAACAAGTGTTTGTTTGTGTCTTCGTATTTGTCCTTGATGAAGGCATATTTACCATTTGAGAAGACAACGTTGATAACTGGAAGGTCGTATTGAACGTTTGTGATAACGTCTGGGTAGCACATGTTGAATGCACCGTCACCCATGATGTTCCATACTTGGCGATCTGGATTGTCTTTCTTAGCAGCGATACCACCAGGAAGGGCAATACCCATTGTCGCAAAGAGTGGAGATGTACGCCACATGTTCTTAGGTGTCATGTGAAGGTGACGAGTAGATGTTTGAGTAGTGTCACCTACGTCGATTGAGTAGATAGCGTCTTGATCAGCATGTTTGTTGATTGCATTGTAAACTTGATACAATTGCAATTCACCCTCAGTTTTACCTTCGAGTTTGTTCATGTAATCACGCCAGTTTTGGTTGTTCTTCACGTTTGCACGCCACCATGGAGTAGATTCAACTGGATTCACTTTGTCAAGGATTGCTTTGGCTGCTTGACCTGCATCACCAAGGATTGAAGCGTCAAGGGCGTGACGTTTACCAAGTTTGTAAGGGTCAATATCAACTTGAATGAATTTTTCAGTGTTCTTGAATGCTTCGTAAACTTCAGCAAATGGGAAGTTTGAACCAAGGAAAAGAACTGTGTCTGCTTCAAAGACCACTTCGTTGGCTGGCTTCCAACCAACACGGTAAGCAGAACCTGTCAAACCTTCATAGTTCCATTCGAAAGCTTCAAAGTTTTTACCAGTTGTGATAATTGGTGCTTTGATTTTACGTGACAATTCAGTGATCACTTCACCAGCTTTAACACCACCGTAACCAGCATAGATAACTGGACGTTCAGCATTGTTCAAGATTTCAACAGCTTTGTCGATTTCAACTTCGTTCAAAGCAGGAGCGATAAATGAACGCTCGTATGAACCTGATCCATAGTATGAGTTTTCGTCGATTTCTTGGAAACCAAAGTTTACTGGGATTTCCACAACAGCTGGACCTTTTTTAGAGACTGCAGCACGGCAAGCTTCGTCGATTACTTTTGGTAATTGCTCAGCGTAAGCTACGCGTTTGTTGTATACAGCGATACCGTTGTACATTGGGTTTTGGTTCAATTCTTGGAAAGCATCCATGTTCAATTCATTAACTGGACGTGATCCAAGGATCGCTAGGAATGGAGTGTTATCCATAGCTGCATCGTAAACACCGTTAATCAAGTGAGTCGCACCTGGACCACCTGAACCAACTGCAACCCCGATTGAGCCACCGAATTTAGCTTGCATAACCGCTGCAAGAGAACCTGTCTCTTCATGGCGAACTTGCAAGAAGCGGATATCTTTGTCTTCAGCCAAAGCGTCCATCAATGAGCTGAGTGTTCCTGATGGGATACCGTAGATTGTATCTACGCCCCATGTTTTCAATACGTTAAGCATTGCTGCAGATGCAGTAATTTTTCCTTGAGTCATAGTGATAACTCTCCTTCAATTTTTTAGACTTGGAGAATACGATTACATAGAATTGGAAACGTTCTCCAAATTTTTACTATTCCACTATATCATATTTATGTTGACTTTTCTAAAAATCTGCTCAAAACTCTCTACTTTCTATTCTAATACAGTTTTGAAAGTGCTGCCATTCCTGTTTTATAACAAAGAAATCTAGTCATTACTTTTAGTCTATTTTACTAAAGTTTAGTAAGAGTGAACTAGTCAGAACAGATACAGAACTAAAGGCCATGGCTAGACCTGCCAATTCTGGAGTGAGCGCCAGTCCAACACCAGAAAAGACTCCTGCTGCAATCGGAATTCCGACGACATTGTAGATAAAGGCCCAGAAAAGATTGAGCAGAATTCGATTAAAGGTTTTCTTACTCATGTCAAAGGCACGCACCACGCCTAGGAGGTTATTGGTTGTCAACACTAAATCTGCTGACTCGATGGCAATATCTGTTCCAGCCCCCATAGCAATTCCCACATCTGCTACACTGAGGGCAGGGGCATCATTGATACCGTCCCCAACAAAGGCTACTTTACCAGCTGATTGTAGTTTATGAATTTCATGGGCTTTTTCTTCTGGCAAGACACCTGCAATGACCTCTTCGATTCCGATCTGATCGGCAATAGCACGCGCCACACCTGCATTATCTCCTGTCAGCATGACTGTTTTAAGGCCACGCTTTTTCAACTGACTGATGGCTAGCTTGGCATTTTCCTTGGGAATATCTTGTAGTGCAAGCAAGCCTTTGATTTCATTGTCAACAGCCAAGAACACAACTGTCTTAGCTTCTTTTTCTAGTTCTTCTAGTTTATCTTGATAAGTGCTAGAAATGTTCATGCCATCCAGCATTTTAGCATTTCCAAGCAAAACTTGTTTTCCATTGATTTGCCCTGAGACACCTTTTCCGTGCAAGGCTTGGAAATTTTCAACAGTGTGAAACTCAAGTCCAGCTTCACTCGCTCGTTTCACAACGGCTTCAGCCAGTGGGTGTTGAGAAGCTTCTTCCAAGGAAGCTGCCAATCCAAGCACTTCTACTTCGTCGCCGATGATATCTGTGACCACAGGTTTCCCTTCCGTCAAAGTCCCGGTCTTATCAAAGACGATAGTTTGAACTTTCTGGATTTCCTGTAGAACCGTTCCATTTTTGAGGAGAACTCCCATCTTGGCACTGCGACCTGTCCCCACCATAAGGGCTGTCGGTGTTGCAAGTCCCAATGCACAAGGGCAGGCAATAATCAGAACTGCTACTCCATAGAGAAGCGAAGACACAAAGCTCGACCCAAGCACAACTACACTATCCCTGAGCAAGACGAACCAAACCCAAAAGGTCACAATCCCTAAAATGACAACTGCTGGGACAAAAATCCCTGAAATTTTATCCGTCAAGTCCTGAATCGGCGCACGACTTGTCTGAGCTTTCTTCACAAAATCCACAATCTGAGCCAAAACAGTCTCTGAACCGACTTTTTCTGCTCTAAAAACAAGTGTTCCACTATTATTGATGGTTGAGCCAATGACAGTATCTCCAACTGTCTTGTCCACAGGCAGACTCTCACCTGTCACCATAGACTCATCAATACTAGAGACACCTTCTACTACGACACCATCAACCGCAATCTTTTCACCGGGACGCACTCGAATCAGGTCACCTACCTTGACTTGCTCCAAGGGAACTTGAACATAGTTATCCTCACGCAAGACTTCTGCAGTTTTAGCCTGCAAGTCAAGTAATTTCTCCACAGCTTGGGAAGTATTTTTCCGCATTTTCTCCTCAAAAACGGCTCCCATAAGAACGAAGAAGAAGATAAATGCAGCACTTTCAAAGTAAACGGGGAGGCCAGCGAAGAGGGCAACTAAGCTATAGAAATAGGCCACTAGGGTTCCCAGCGCAACCAAGGTATCCATGTTGGCATTGTGCTTTTTAAAACTAGCCCAAGCACTTTGGATATAAGGACCACCTGCTACTAGCATAATCGGTGTTGTGGCTAAAAAGGTTCCCCAACGCAGGACTTGGTGACTAATTCCTCCTGTCGACATCCCAATCATGAGAATCACAAGAGGCACAGTAAAGATACTAGTAATCCAAAAACGCTGTAAAAGTGATAGAGATTTTCGAGTCTTCTCAACTACGGTATAACTCCCCTTTTGCATCTTCATGCCACAAGAAAATTCATGTTGGCCTAATTCTTGAGGAGTAAAACGAATTGTCTTCTCTTCGTCTACGCCGATTGGTTCCAAGATGCCTTCTTCCTCAAAAAGAATTTCCTTATAACAGTTTGAAGGAGTCACACGATGAAAGGTAATCTCAGCTGGAATTCCCTTTTGAAGCTGAATATGGGCTGGATGATAGCCTTTGTCTGCCGTGATACGGATTTTTTGAACACCATTTTCAAGACTTGCTTTTACAATTTCTGTCATAGTCTCCACCTACTCTACAATCATCTTGCCGTGCATCATGTTCATACCACAAGCAAAGCCAAACTCTCCAGCCTGCTCAGGCGTGATTTCCACTACATACTCTTCCCCCATTGGCAGGTTCGCATGTACACCAAAATCTGGAAAAACAATTTGATCCAGACAGGGTGAAGGATCCTTGCGGTCAAAGACAATGCGGGCTGGCACTGATTTCTTGAGAATAATCAACTCAGGCGTATAGCCTCCCATGACTTCCACTCGAATCTCTTGGTAGCCCTTTTTTTGCTGGGTCTTTTGTCCAGATTTTTCAGGCTTTTTGAAAAACCAAAACAAGATAAACGCGATAAGGGCAATACAAATAATGGTTACAATACTATTTAACATGACGTCTCCTTTACATACAATTACATTTTACTTCTGTTACAGCGCTTGATTTCTTCTCAGAAATCACAGCTTCCAAGTCTTCCAAGTCAGCCTGAGTAAAATCACATTCAGTAATCAAATCAGCCAACAAGTTCTTAATCCTACGGGAACAAACCTTGTCCTTAATATCTTGGACAAGTAAATCCCGACTTTGGTCCAAAGTTAAAAGGGCTGAATAGACAAAGGACTTGCCTTCTTTTTTCCTCGTCAGACACTCTTTCTCAACCAAACGAGCCAAAAGAGTTTGAACTGTGGACTTGGACCAGTCAAACCGCTCCGCCAGAACCCTAATCAAATCTGAACTGGTCTGCTCCCCCTGCATCCAAATAATCTTCATGACCTGCCATTCTGCATCTGAAATCTGCATCATCACACCTCCAAAATCTACATTTGTCGATTACAATTGTCAGTATACTCTTAAAATCTACAATTGTCAATTATTAAAATGCTTATTACTTCTAAAAATAAATTTTTAACTATTTAGTAAACAATTTTCAGTCAAATATTACTATATAAACAATAAAAATATGCTATACTAAAGAAAAAAGAAAACAACCACTAGGGGTGCGTAAAGCTGAGATTAACGACTGTTAGATCCCTCTGACTCAATCTAGGTAATGCTAGCTGATGGAAGTGGAAATGATAATGGGGACTAGCAGTCTTCTATTGCCTTCCTGAAACAGATTAGCTTGTTCTTAAGAATACAAACTTCAGTTGGTTGGGAGGTTTTAGATGACTTATTTACCCGTTGCTTTGACCATTGCAGGTACTGACCCTAGTGGTGGTGCTGGCATTATGGCTGACTTAAAGTCGTTCCAAGCTAGAGATGTCTATGGAATGGCTGTTGTAACCAGTCTTGTCGCTCAAAATACCAGAGGTGTTCAATTGATCGAGCACGTTTCTCCTCAAATGTTGAAAGCCCAATTGGACAGTGTCTTTTCTGATATTCCACCTCAGGCTGTAAAAACTGGGATGTTGGCAACTACCGAAATCATGGAAATCATCCAGCCCTATCTTAAAAAGCTGGATTGTCCCTATGTTTTAGATCCAGTTATGGTAGCGACTAGCGGAGATGCCTTGATCGACTCAGTTGCTAGAGACTATCTCAAAACAAACCTGCTTCCCCTTGCAACCATTATCACGCCAAATCTTCCTGAGGCAGAAGAGATTGTTGGTTTTTCAATCCATGACCCCGAAGACATGCAGCGTGCTGGTCGCCTGATTTTAAAAGAATTTGGTCCTCAGTCTGTGGTCATCAAAGGTGGCCATCTCGAAGGTGGTGCTAAAGATTTCCTCTTTACCAAGGATGATCAATTTGTCTGGGAAAGCCCACGAATTCAAACCTGTCACACCCATGGTACTGGATGTACATTTGCTGCAGTGATTACGGCTGAACTAGCCAAGGGAAAGAGCCTTTACCAGGCAGTTGATAAGGCCAAGGCCTTTATCACGAAAGCCATCCAAGACGCCCCTCAACTCGGTCATGGTTCTGGCCCAGTCAACCATACAAGTTTTAAAGATTAAGAAAAAAACTCTCTAGTTCCCACTTTAAGGGAATTAGAGAGTTTTTATACTCTTCGAAAATCTCTTCAAACTACGTCAGCTTCCATCTGCAACCTCAAAACACTGTTTTGAGCTGACTTCGTCAGTCTTATCTAAAACCTCAAGGCAGGGCTTTGGGCAAGCTGCGGCTAGCTTTCTAGTTTACTCTTTGATTTTCATTGAGTATTAGTTAGGAAATAATGTCATGCAACTTTGTTAAAAAGGCTTGCGTTTTTGCCTCAATATCTTCTGCCTGCATCAAATCACGCACTACAGCTACACCAGCTATACCCGTGTCCATAAGCTGATCAATATTCTCTGATGTCAAGCCGCCAATAGCAACTACTGGAATGGCGACCGTTTGGCAAATTGTTTTCAAGGTCGATATCAGAGTAATGGGCGCATTTTCCTTGGTGGTGGTTGGGAAAATGGCTCCTGTCCCCAAGTAATCTGCACCTGATTTCTCCGCTTCCAGAGCTCTTTTAACCGTTTTAGCGGTGACACCGAGGATTTTTTCAGGACCCAAGACTTTGCGAGCTACCGAAACTGGTAATTCATCATCTCCGATATGCAGACCTGCTGCATCAACCGCAAGACAAACATCCAACCGATCATCGATTATCAAGGGTACCTGATAAGCATCTGTTATTTCCTTGACTTGTTTTGCCAGTTGATAATATTGATTGGTTGTGAGATTTTTTTCTCGCAATTGGACTATGATAACCCCTGAACGGCAGGCCGTCTCAACTTTTGCAAGAAAGCTTTCCACGGAATCTTGATAACGATTGGTTACCAGATATAGTCTAAGTGCTTCTCTATTCATAAACCTCTCCTTTGATGGTATCTAGCCAATTTTCATCTCTTTTGAGGAGCGAAAGCTGATTGAGTACTTGGTAACGAAATTCTTCCAATCCCAGTCCTTGAACAACTATTTTCTCAGCAGCGATATTGAGATAAGAGACTGCTAAGCAAGAAGCTTCAAAACCAGTCTTTCCTTGGCTGAGAAAAACAGCTGTTAAGGCTCCAACCAAGTCTCCTGTCCCTGTTATCCAGTCTAACTCTACACAGCCATTCTCCAATACAGCAACCTGATTCTTCGAAACGATAAGGTCCTTGGGGCCAGTGACTAAGAATGACATACCAGGATAGGTCTGACACCAGTCTTTCAAGACTTGAAGCAAATCCTCCGTTTCTTGATCTTTAGCACTCGCATCGACCCCAACGCCGTGGTGTTTTAAGCCAACAAGACTTCGAATTTCTGACATGTTTCCTTTAAGGACCGTTGGGCTATAGTCTAAGAGGTCTTTAACTAAGCTCTTACGAATGGAGGAAACCGTTACGCCAACCGCATCTACTACCATTGGAAGAGAAACTTGAGCTGCATACGAGGCTGCCATGCGGATTGCTTTTTCCTTCTCAGCTGACAAATGCCCCAAATTGATGAAGAGAGCCTGACTTTGCTTAGTAAAATCAAGAACCTCACGGGGATCATCTGCCATGACAGGTTTGCATCCCAGAGCCAAAATCCCATTTGCCAGCATCTCACAAGAAATCTCATTGGTAATACAGTGAATAAGAGAACTCGTTCCCAGAGGAAAAGGATTTATCAATTCCTGCATCATTCTATCCTTTCACCAAAGAAATATCCCTGCACTTTTTTAAAGAATTCCTGCTTGATTAAAAATCGAAAAGCAATAAAGGAAATCGCTGTACCAATCAAGGTTGCTCCGAAAAATCGAGGAGTGTAGATAAACCAGCTAAGCTTAGCAGCCGATCCTGTAAAGAGTACCATAACAGGATAGGAAACAATAGAACCAATAATACCTGTTCCCACAATCTCTCCTAGAGCGGAATAATGAAATTTTCGACCATACTTATAAAAGAGACCTGCCAGGAGGGCTCCAAAAGTTGCTCCTGTAAGAGCTAAAGGTGGAATCCCTTGAGTTGTCATACGGATAAAAGCTGTCACTGTAGCCATAGCCAAGGCATAAACAGGTCCCATCATGATTCCTGCTAGAATATTGACTACACTGGACATCGGTGCCATTCCCTCAATCCGAAAGATAGGTGTAAGGACTACATCAAGGGCAATCATCATAGATAAAATGGTTAATTTGTGAACTTGTAATTGGTGCTTTCTCATGTTTATTATTCTCCTTTTTCTAAAGACTGTAAATCGCTCTTCCATGTCTGGTGTTGGTAGGCCATTTCCCAAAACTTGGCTTCCATATGAACACTGATGTGGAAGGCATCTAGCATTTTTTTCCTGTCTGTCTCGTCACTTTCTCGATAGAGTTGATTGACCAGCGCTCCCTCCTCTCTGATCTGCTGCTCTAACTCATCCGTAATATAAGTTTCAATCCATTGTTGGTAGAGAGGATTTGGTGATGGTTTAAGATTAAGTGATTTGCCTATATCATGGTATAACCAAGGACAAGGCAGCAAACTTGCAAAGGCAATGGCTAAGTTCGGCTCTGCAAATTGCCTATAAATATGTGAAATGTAATGATAACAGGTTGGAGCGATTGGATGTTGCTCCATTTCCTGGTCGCTGATTGCCAATTCCTTGAAAAATTGTTGGCGGATGAATAACTCACCCTCCACTAAACCCTGAGCATTTTGTTTCAAGAGCCTTTTCATCTCTTGGTTTGAAGTCTTATCAGCCAAAAGGTGATAGATTTCCGAGAAGGCCTTCAGATAGTAGGCATCCTGAATCAGGTAATAGCGGAAAATGGCAGGTTCTAAATTTCCCTCTTGTAATTGTAAAATAAAGGGATGATGAAAGGAAGCCTGCCAAGCTTCCTTGGATAATTCCATCGCAATATCTGTAAATTCCATAATAACTCCTTTATAAAAATAGACTGGTTTGAAGCAATAAAAAGAAAAGCAGGTAGATTAATTTTGTTTTTTTAGGAATATAAAAAGTCCGATAGTTATTCTCCACCTGTGCATGTTCGTCATATCCATGCGCCGATAGAGCTCTCAGGTAAAGATGGCGCCACCTAAAGACCGTCATCAAAACCTTACTGTAAATCAAGGGCGACCAAAAATGTAGTTCTTGACCGCGTAATAGGCAAGCTTCTTTGAGGGATTTGATTTCTTTCTGGATAAGGGGAAAGGAATTGAATACCACAATCAAGGCATAGGCCCATGACCGTGATAGCCCCTTTTGAGCCAAGTACAAGAGAAGCTCTTTTAGGGAAATAGAAGAAATAAAGACAAGGCCAATACAAACGGTCACAAAGGCCCTCGTTCCAAGCATGACTGCCTGTGAAGCATCTCCGTGTAACTGAACTGCCCAGTAGTTGGCAAAAGATGGTAAAATGGCGAGTAGAATCATCCAAGCCAATACTTTAAATCGACGGTAATAGAGCATAAAGAGAATACAGAATGCGACTACCGAAAGATTCAGAGCAATCGAAGGAATGAAAGATGTTTCCAAGGATAAAATCAGCAAGAAGAGACTGATAATTGGTGTCTGGGTTGCTACTTTGACCATACTATCTCACCTCCCCTTGAGTATTGCTACTCTGAGATGTGAGTGGTTTGGCAATGGTCACTTCTTTCACATGACTGAGACCCTGACTAGTCATCTCAATCCAATAATCAACCACAGAGATCAAAGGATCTAAACGATGGCTAATGATCAAAAAACTTCTTCCTTGATTCCTCTCCTCCACAATCCACTGACAGAAATAATGGCAGGCTCTATCATCCAAACCTGCAAAAGGTTCATCTAGCAAAATCACGGAAGCCTTACTAGTCAAGATGGTCAAGAGCTGAAGAATCTTTTGCTGGCCACCACTTAATTGATAGGGACTCTTATCGAGTGACTGCTCCAAATCAAAATATCGTAAGGCTTGAAGAATACGCTGATTTCTTTCAGAATCAGGTCCATCTAATTGAAGTTCCTCTCGCAGACTGACTCGGATAAACTGCTTCTCAGCTTCCTGAACAATACTCGTCAGTTCACGGTACAAACTCTTTTTCTTTTTCAGGACTGTCCCCTTCCAGGTAATGCGTCCCTTATACTTTTGAAATTGAAGAATAGACCGAAAGAGGGTTGATTTCCCGACACCATTGTCACCCAGGATACAGGAAATTCCTTGGTAAAATCTGAAATCAATAATCGAAAAGAGGGAGCGCTTATCCAGCTCACAAGTCGTTCGATCCATATGGAATAGTTCCGGGCTAGAAGCAACTTCCTTTGAAGTAACCTGTGTCATCTCAGAGGAAGGGATTTGAAACACTTCCCTTAGTTGTCCATCTCTTAGCTCAACCATATGGTCGATATAGGCTTTATAGTCAGATAAATCATGGTCGCACAAAATAACTGTCTTCCCATTAGAGACCAACTCTTTTAGAATCTCCAATATCTCTATCCTACTCTTGCGATCAATGGAAGCGAAGGGCTCATCTAATAGATAGACCCTAGGATTCATGGCAAAGAGGACAGCCAGCGCTGCTTTTTGCTTTTCCCCACCTGATAAGTGATGGATGGGACGGTGCAAGATGTCCTTGCAACGACATTGCTGGACAACCTCTGCTATTTTAGAATCAATTTCCTGAAGGTGATAGCCGATATTCTCCAAGGTGAAAATCAGCTCCTCAAACAAGCTCTCCAGGGTAAATTGATGATTAGGATTTTGAAAGAGAATACCAACCGTTTGGACACGTTCGATGATAGAAAGCTGACTGACTTCGCTCCCATCTATCAGTACTTGACCGCTATAGGGAAGAGAACTAACTTGGGCAATAACTTGAAAGAGGCTCGATTTTCCAGACCCACTGCTCCCAACCAACAAGGTAAAAGCTTGCTCATGAAAAGTAAAATCAATCGGTTCCGAAAAAATTGGGGACTGAATCTCCCGTAATTCCAGACCCATCTATGCTTTTCCTCCAGTTGCAAACTGATAATAGAGTTTGACAATGGCACGAACCAAGATGGTACAGAAGAAATAAACAGAAATAAAACGTACCACAAGCAAGGAAAGGACAAACGGAAGAGAAAAGGCGTAGTAACCTAACTTAATGTATTCATAGACAAAGCTAACAAGCGTAATCCCAATACTATTGCAGTTAGAAAGAGCCAACTTTCATAGCGATTCTTGGTTACGATAAAACCAAGTTCACTTCCCAAACCTTGAACCAAGCCGGACAAAAGAGCGCCTAGACCGAATTGGCTACCATAAAGGACTTCAGCAAGCGCAGCTAGTACTTCTCCAATCGTTGCACTTCCGACTCTCGGAACAAAGATGGCAGCAATGGGCGCAGCCATACACCAGAGACCGAAGAGGATTTCATTGGCAAAGGCCTGCAAACCAAGAGGTGTTAAGAGTAGGCTGAGAATATTATACACATATCCTGAACCAACGAAAACCCCACCAAAAAAGATAGACAAGAAAGCAAGCAAGATAACATCTTTTAACTGCCATTTTTTCAACATAAAAAACTCCTTTTTTAAAGAAAAGTGGGGCACTCAAGAAGACCGACCTAAATACTTTGTATAGCAGATTGAATTTAGAACAGTACACAAGAATGCTAAAATATTTCTAGAAATTAATTTGAATTTTCTAATTGATTTGTTCGCATCTTATTTCAATCTACTATATCATCTTCATCCAGTTTCGTAAAAGAAAAAACTCTAATTACAGATAGGAATTAGAGTTCAGCTTACAAGATTAGACCGTTCTTTTCGACATACGAAAAAAACTTTTCACATTTCCCTTCGCCAGTCTTAACTGTATCAGGTTCAATGGGTATCATCTCAGCCTAAAGCACCCCAAATGTCTTTATTATTTAATTATGTGATTATTATAACACACATTTTATACTAGTTCAAGAAATTGAACTGGAAATACAGCCTTGCACTCTCAAAGACAGCAGATCTTTCTTGGGTTAGATAGATACCTATTGTTCACTCATTTCCCGAACAGTTTTTTCTATATTTTTTGCATACGATATTGCTGAAATGATTGAAACACCATCCATATTAGTCTTCATAATGTCTTTAATATGTTGCGTCTGTATCCCACCAATTGCAACTAAGGGCATTTGTGGCAATAGTTTTCTCATCAATTTAAGACCTTCATAACCTATAGCACCTCCAGCATCATCCTTTGACTGGGTATCAAATACAGGACCAACACCAACATAATCTACATATTCAACTTTTGACTGTTGAAATTCTTTCTCGTTTTTTATAGAAAGACCAATTATTTTATCTGGCATCAATTTTCTAATTTCATCAACTCCAAGGTCATCTTGTCCTACATGTACGCCATCAGCGTCAATTTCCATCGCCAAATCAATATCATCATTAACAATAAACGGAACATTGTATTTTTTACAAAGATCCTGTAGTTTAATTGCTACTTCGACTTTTTCTTTACCTTCTAAGGCTCCCTCACCTTTTTCACGAAATTGAAATAAGGTTATACCACCTTTTAAGGCTTCCTCAACGACTCTATATAGATCTTTTCCTTGGCAAGTAGCCGTTCCACAAATAAAATATAGTTTTAGTAATTCTTTATGAAACATTTTACTTCACTCTTTTGAATTCCTTTACATCTTCATCTGAAATCTCGTATAAGGCATTCATAAATTCAACTTTAAATGTTCCAGGAAGATGTCCATTTGGACGTTTTTCTGCCATTTCTCCAGCGATATTGTAAACCAACATTGCTGTTTCTAATGATTTCAATTCTTGACCTTTTTCTAGTCCGATAAAGCTTGCTACCACTGCCCCTAATAAACATCCTGTCCCAATGACTTTTGGCATCATGGCACTACCATTATGAATCGTTACCACTTCTCCATTAACAGCAATCGCATCAACTTCTCCAGTCACTACTATTGGAATATGAAACTTAGCGTTGGCTGCTAGAGCAATCTCATCAATATTATCCACACCAGCACTATCTACTCCTTTAGATGCCACATTTATACCTACTAAAGAAGCAATCTCTCCAGCATTCCCCCTAATCGCAGCTAGTTTATAATTGTTGATTAGATCATCTGCTACTTTTTTTCTATATTCTCCTGCTCCACAGGCTACAGGATCTAAAACTGCTGGGACATTATATTTCTCTGCAATTTTCAGAGCAGCTTGGTATAATTTCCAATTTTCATCTGTCAATGTTCCTATGTTTATTAATAAACCACCAGCATACTTTAACAAATCCTCTAAATCTGCTGGAAACTCACTCATGGCTGGTGAGGCGCCCAGTGCTACTAATCCATTTGCTGTGAAATTTTTTACTACATCATTGGTTATACAAATGACCAATGGTGCTTTTTCTTTTAATAATTTTAAACTTGTCATATTGAAATCCTTCCTTTTCACTTTATACGATCTACTGATTTCGGTTTATCTCTATCTTTCGTTAAGAAATTTTTCAGTTACATTGAATGATTTATACTCAATGAAAATCAAAGAACAAACTAGGAAGCTA